>JAYUWA010000624.1:0-9005 GCA_043753795.1 Bacteroidota bacterium
TCAATATTAAAAGTGATGTGAGGTAAGTGTAAGAGTTAGTATTGAGTAAAATATACCCTACCGAAAATTCGCTTTTCTTTTATTCAAGAATGCATCAACCCCTTCAGTAAACCCTTTTGTACCAAAACAATTTCCAAACTCTTCTATTTCAAAAGCTGAACCATCTACGCCGTCCTGGAAGTATGCATCAATGCAATTAATAATTCCGGTAACAGCACGCGGACCATTGGCATAGATCTTATTGAGGATCTCAAAAGTTTTTGTCATCAGATCTGCAGGCGTTGTTACATGATTTACTAGTCCCAAAGTATGTGCTTCAGCAGCACCGATCATATCGGCAGTCATAAGAAGTTCCAGGGCTTTTCCTTTTCCGATCAACTGAACCAATCGTTGTGTTCCGGCATACCCGGGAATCAATCCGAGTTTCACTTCCGGTTGTCCGAACTTTGCATTGTCGGATGCAATTCGCAGATGACAACTCATTGCCAGCTCACAACCTCCGCCTAGTGCAAAACCATTCACTGCAGCGATCACCGGTTTACTGCAAAGCTCAATTGACTTGAAAACTTTTTGTCCGTCGGCACTTAATTTTTTTCCTTCTTCAACTGTGTACTTCGAAAATTCAGAAATGTCTGCACCCGCAACGAAAGCTTTTGCTCCACTACCGGTGATAATAATTCCATAAACATCGTTGTCTTTTTCTGCCGCAGCGACAGCCTTTCCAATTTCCTGAATTGTTTCATGGTTGAGTGCATTCAGTTTATCGGGGCGATTGACTGTGATGATGTGGGTGTTGGATTGGGTTTCTGTAAGTATGTTTGTATACATTGGTTTATGAATTGTTACTAATTATAATTTAATTGACTTCCTCACCCATTCAGTTTGAGTTTGAAGTGTGTAGTGTGAAACGCCCACACTCCAAACTCCACACTTCAAACTCAAACTGAATTTAAGAGTAAGGCTATAGTCAAATATTAATATCCCCCCTTTTCAATTCAACTTCATTCTTTATATAACCTATGATTTCCTTCGTATCCGTTCCCGGAGCGAATAACTTTCCACACCCAAGAGCCATAAGTTTATTCATGTCATCTGTCGGAATGATTCCACCGCCTGTCAATAAAACATTGTCAAGTTTTTTTTCATTCATCAACGTAATGATCTTTGGGAAAACGGTCATGTGCGCGCCGGACAAGATACTGACTCCGATCACATCTACATCTTCCTGCAAAGCGGCATTCACAACCATTTCAGGAGTCTGGCGGAGGCCGGTATAAATGACTTCCATTCCCGCATCACGAAGAAAAGACGCAATGACTTTTGCACCACGATCGTGACCGTCGAGACCTACTTTTGCAATTAATACGCGTATCGGACGATTCATTTTTTTAGAAGGTTGTTGAAGGTCGGTATTGAAATTTTGTAATTAGATTCGTGGTGTTATTCCGACAAAGATAGTAATGTTATTTATGTTTTTTTTTCAGGCCTTAGGCAGATCAATATAGAATGTAGTTCCTGAATTGACTTCTGTCGTAAACCAAACCTTCCCGCCCGACTGCTCTACCAGATTCTTTACCATAGCAAGACCCAATCCGGTTCCGCTGGATTTTGTTGTGAAATTTGGTATAAAGATCTTGTCTTTTTTATCGTCAGGAATACCGATACCATTATCAGAAATTTCTATTCGAATATCATTTATGGTATTTTTTATATCAATTGCGATTTTCCCTTTTCTTTCATCAGGAATAGCCTGAAGTGCGTTTTTCAGAACATTAGAGAAAATTCGATTCAGATGATCTTTATCGGCATAAACAAAATGTGGTTGGTTGCTGATCGATAATTTTATTTCCAGATCAGGAATTTCACGATACAAATCGGCAATCGGTGAGATGATCTGCAACAGTTCCAGCTTCTCCGGTTGCGCTTGCGGCATTTTTGCAAAATCGGAAAACGAAGTCGCAATGGCCGACAAGGTATCAATCTGCTGGATCAACGTTTCAGAAATCCTGTTCACAAACTCACGATCTTTTTCTTCCTTATGCTGCAGATTCCGCTGCAGATGCTGAACGGAAAGCTTCATTGGCGTCAACGGATTTTTGATCTCATGTGCCACTTGTTTAGCCATTTCACGCCAAGCCGACTCTCTTTCACTTTGTGCAAGCTTTTCGGCACTTGAAGCCAGTTCTTCCAGCATTCGATTATATTCATGAACCAATTGTCCGATCTCATCATTTTTCTGATAGGCAATTTTTTCATTGATAGATCCTAAACGTACTCCGGACATTTTTTCCTGAATAAGTAAGAGTGGTTTTGTGATTCGAGAAGAAATCACAACGGTTACAAATACAGCAATTGCCAATAAGAAGACATAGATATTCAACAATGCAGAAAGAAATCCTGAGACTTCTTTATTGAGTTCATTTTGTTTTTCAAAATACGGCAGGCTCAGATATGCTTTCACTTCACCATTTTTGTCGGTAATCGGTGCATAGGCAGAAATGTATTTCAACTTCCCGGCATTCTCAGGATTGATAAACTGAGTAAGTTGATTTTTTCTGATCTCATAAAGTGCTTCAGGATTCATCCTCTGACTTACAATATTCTGATTATAAATTTTCGGTTGCGATGAATATAATAGATCACCTCCTGCATTGAACAAGTTGAAATCAATGTTTGTATTTCCAACTATCCGGTCGAGTACACTGAATAACTCCTGATAGTTCTGATCATTAAGAAATGCAGCAGCATCTTCACTGATCATGAACCAGAGTGCGTTTACCTGATCAGAGATACTCTTACGTTCATCATCCTGATATTTTTTATCGATATAAATTACTGTTCCGGCTCCAACCAAAATAAAACTCAGCACCACCACTGCAACTACCGATACCTGAATCCTCCGCATCAGATTCCATGTAAAATTACTGTTTACTGAAAGTACAATTGAAAGCAGATAGATCACAAAAGCAGAAATTCCTGAGAAGGCAAACATCCATGAAAACAAGGTAAGCAGAGTAAAAATATTTTCTACCGGGCGACTTACGACGATTGCAGAGTTGGCACTCATTCTATAAACAAGATGATCATAGCCATTCAGATCAATGAAAGTGAATTCATCGAGCGACTTGCGAAAATCTTTGTCGGTAAGCGAATACGTAAAACTTCCATATTCATAGATCAGTGACAGATCGCTGTAGCGTGCAAATGAATATACTTCAGGAAAAATATTTTCCTGCGATTCACCACTCATAAACAACTCCGGAAATCCTTCTTCTGTTTGTAGGAACCGCGAATTCATCAAGATCACAATTGTATAAGGAGATTGCTGTGGATTTTCAATCGGTATAAAAGCTAGATACGAAGAGCGGCCATTATCGTTGTTGAGATAAACCAGATTTCTTCCATAAGTAGGTTTTCCATTGTCGGCTTGCTGTTGAAAATAATTGAGTGTTCTTCCTCCGACAACATAATTCGTATCATTAGAAGGAAAGGCGAATACACTACTTTCGAATCGCGACAAGTAACCGTTGAGATATTTCTGAGTTATGTATGCGGTTAAATTTTCTTTCCGTTGAATTAGTCCTGCCAAAACAGAATCTGTTTCGATTTTCTTTCCTGCTTCATCAAATAAATATTCAGCTACATGATCTTGTCTTACTCCAATTTTCTGGGCCAGTAATTTTCTGCTTTCCTGTTCTTTAAAACAATTCAATTCCTTCAGTACGACACTGGAGTACAATGCACAACATGCAATTGCTATCCATGCATGTCCGGTAGTAATTTTGTATCCGGTTATCAATCTCAAAACAGAGGCCAGGAAGAAGAGAAAGGAGATCAACAGAATTGAGATGGCTGCAAAAGCCCAGATACTGAATTCACTCATCTCTAATGGAGTGTTAACATCGAAAGAGATCTGAGAATTGATGATCAGTCCAGTTATCAAGGCATGAAATCCGATTGCAAGTGCACCTACTAAAACGGTGGCGAGGAAAATAGTCCAAATAGTGCTTCTGATCTTCTTGGTTAGTTCGTAAAGGCTTACAGCAATCAACAAAAAGATTGTTGCATTTATCAGCAGGTCGCCAAGAGAATTAAAATAGAAAGATGAAGCATAATATTGTGGACTAAAGATCTGCAGTTTATAAAATTCACCGGGAAATTTATAGGCGATCATTAGAGTTCTTATGATCCAGATCGTAACAACAAAAAGAAATGCAGAAAGAACAGATCTGCGAAAGAAGTTTCTGAATAAAATATGCAGTGCAATAAAACAAATTATTATTGCTAAGAAATACATCCATTTTGCAATGCTGTTTTCTGAATCGGAACTATTTTCATGCAAAAGATTATATCCGACCTTACCATTTGGCAAATGAAACTGATATTTACCTTCCGTTGCATTTACAAATGAAGTCGATAATCCAAGCGATTGATTGAATCCGTTTACCAGATACTTATTCTGATAATCGTAATTATGTCTGAGCAGTATTAGTCCGACAATTTTTTTATCCTCATTTGTTTCTGAATAAAAAAGAAAATCTCCATTCGGCAAAGACAACACTTTCCCTTGTTCATTTGAACTAAAATCTTCAACACTTGCTACCGGTTCGTTATCGGACCAATAAATTATTTTTTCATTTTTAATTACATAAAAGCTGAAGCCGATATTTTCAAATCCACTATGAAAAAAGTAATTATGGAAGTCGTCTTCTTTCTGAAAAGATCTTATTCTTTTCAAAGAAGCTTTCATTTCATTTTCAAAATTGATGAGTTTACTTTCAGCATTTGAAATGAGCGCAGGTACGGAATAGACTGTTCTGTATTGAATATATTCAGCGCCGCTCGCAAGAATGAGTGCGGCGAAAAGAAGAATAAAAGAAAATTTAACCGAATTAAAAGCGGCAAATCTTTTTATCATTTTCAGGGAAGCTGTTGAACAATTTTTTCAATTACCACAGGAAAGTACATTTTTTCAAGGTGATGAATTTTTCCGGCTAACGATTCAGCAGTATCGCTTATGTCGATATGACAAGCTGCCTGAAAAATGATTTCTCCTTCATCGAAATTTTCGTTCACTTGATGAATCGTAATACCTGAAATCAGGCTTTTTGTTTCGATTACTTTCTGATGAACATTTGCTCCGTAAAAACCTTTTCCGCCAAACTTTGGAAGCAATGCCGGATGAATATTTATGATCCGGTTTTGATACTCATTGATCAGTTCAGCGGGAACCAGTAACAGAAATCCAGCCAGAACGATCATGTCAATCTTGTAATCCTTTAAAGTTTGAATCAGGATGTGTGGCTTAGAAAACTCCGTCTTAGGAACAATGATCACCGGCACATTTAGACGTTGCGAACGCTCTATTACTCCGGCATTGGCATTATTCGTTACAATAAGTTCAACTGTCGCCAGATCTTTACCATTAAAATAAGTGATTATGTTTTCAGCATTTGTCCCTGAACCGGAAGCAAAAATGGCAAGACGTTTCATATAACAACAAAAGTAACCATCTATGTGTAAGAATATTTTTTATTTCTCAAAAATCTCCGCATTTATTTTTATTACTTTACCAACCATAAAAAATGACCGGGTACATAATAACTACCTGAAATTGAACATCAAAATCACTAGTATAATAAGCTAAGAACCAACGCTATGTCAGTAAATCCAATCTTACAGTATTTTGTACCAAAGGATCGTAAATTTTATCCTTTATTTGAGAGCGCATCCGCAAACTTAGTAGCTATTTCAAAAGTACTGGTCGAAGCCTTGACTACTCCATCAGCAGAAAAACGTCTGATATTTATCCGTGAAATTGAAAAACTTGAACATGTTGGGGATGAGATTACACACAACATTTTTCAGGAAGTAAGTACTACTTTCATTACACCTTTTGATCGTGAAGATATTCAGCATTTAGCATCGGCAATGGATGACGTTGTCGATTACATTCATGGTTCAGCAAAGCGAATAGCATTATATAAGGTAGATCCGATTCATCCATCGATGATAAAACTTTCGGAGTTGATTCTTCAATCAGCAGAAGAGATCAATATTGCAGTTTGTGGTCTTCGAAGTATGAAAAATATTATCAGGATAAAAGAATCGCTTGTAAGAGTGAATAGTCTTGAAAACCATGCTGATGACATTTTCGACAATGCAGTAGCGCGTTTATTTGAAGACGAAAAAAATGCAATAGAGATCATTAAGATCAAAGAAGTACTTTCTGCTCTTGAAACAGCAA
Organism: Bacteroidota bacterium; assembly: GCA_043753795.1. Taxonomy (GTDB): domain Bacteria; phylum Bacteroidota; class Bacteroidia; order AKYH767-A; family 2013-40CM-41-45; genus JADKIH01. Next base: position 6,248 of record JAYUWA010000624.1, read on the forward strand.
CAGATAAATGCGAAGACGTAGTTAACGTGATCGAATCAATCATTGTTAAACAAGCATAATTTAGTTTATTCATTCGGTTTATGACTACATTTCTAATTGTGATAATCATTTTGGCCTTGATCTTTGATTTTATCAATGGCTTTCATGATGCTGCGAATTCGATTGCTACAGTTGTTTCGACAAAGGTATTATCACCATTAAGCGCAGTAATCTGGGCGGCAATGTTCAATTTTTTGGCCTACTGGATGTTTGAGTTGAAAGTTGCAGATACAGTTGCCAAGACTGTTAAACCTGAATTCATCACTTTGAATGTTGTATTTGCCGGACTCATTGCAGCCATCATCTGGAATTTGCTCACCTGGTGGTGGGGAATACCATCCAGTTCGTCGCACACATTGATCGGAGCTTTTGCCGGCGCAGGTATAGCAAATGCCGGTCAATTATCGGCTGTTCAAGTTGACAAGATCATGCCTGTAGTATATTTTATTGTACTGGCCCCAGTATTAGGGATGTTGATGTCATATATCATATCGATCTTGACAATATCAATCGTAAAGAAATCCAACCCATCAAAAGTAGATCGGGTTTTCAGGCGATTGCAATTACTTTCCTCCGCTGCCTACAGTCTAGGGCATGGTGGAAATGATGCTCAGAAAGTAATGGGAATTATTGCCGCAGCCATGGTTTCCACCGGGATGATCGCAGAAACCAAAGAATTGCCGGAATGGGTTCCTTTGGCCTGTTATTCGGTAATTGCGTTTGGAACCTTATTCGGCGGGTGGAAAATTGTGAAGACGATGGGTCAAAAAGTTACGAAACTAACTCCATTTGAAGGCTTTAGCGCAGAAACTGCAGGAGCTATCACATTATTTGGAACACAGCATTTCAAAATTCCTGTAAGTACGACGCATACGATCACCGGATGTATTATAGGTGTTGGAGTCACTAAAAGAGTTAGTGCTGTTCGTTGGGGTGTAACTCTTGAATTGATCTGGGCCTGGGTATTGACGATTCCGGTTTCGGCGTTAATGGCAGCATTAATATATAATTTAATACAATGGTTTTTACCATAATTACCAAGTGTCTTAAAAAAGAGTATTTTCGTAGAATTATTATTAAGAACCAATTAGCAGCAGAGGATAAGATTAAAAAAGGCATATTTTGTAATTCGCCCGAATAAATTTTACTTTGCAACACAAATAAAAACAAATCACAAAAAAGATTAAACATGTCAGACATTGCAGCAAAAGTTAAAGCAATCATCATCGACAAATTAGGTGTCGATGAAAAAGAAGTTACTCCGGAAGCAAGCTTCACAAACGATCTGGGAGCAGATTCTCTTGATACGGTTGAGTTGATCATGGAATTCGAGAAAGAATTCAATATCGCTATTCCTGATGATCAAGCAGAAAAAATTGCCACTGTAGGACAGGCAATCGAATACATCGAGAAAAACGCAAAATAATTTTTCCCTAAGTACAACATGACCGTTTAAAGAAAATGGTCATGTTGTATTTTCAGCAGGTTATTCTCCGGCCGCTGAATTTTTCACCTTAAAATTCCAGCACAGGAATGCAACTGAAACGAGTAGTCGTAACGGGCCTTGGAGCTCTTACCCCCCTAGGGAATAATGTTCAAGATTATTGGACCGGATTGGTTAATGGTGTCAGCGGTGCTGATATGATTACCAAATTCGATGCATCCAAATTTAAAACACGTTTCGCTTGTGAAGTGAAAGGCTTTAATGTAAACGATTTCTTTGAAAGAAAAGAAGGTCGTAAACTCGATGGTTTCTCGCACTACGCACTTGTTGTTGCAGACCAAGGAATCAAAGATGCAAAGATCGATCTTGAAACAGCAAATCACGACCGTATCGGTGTGATCTGGGGATCGGGAATCGGAGGATTAAAAACTTTTCAGGATGAAGTAACTGCATTTGCATTGGGAGATGGAACACCTCGTTTCAATCCATTCTTCATTCCAAAAATGATCTCTGATATTGCATCAGGACATATTTCAATCAAATACGGTTTCCGTGGTCCTAACTTTACAACAGTTTCGGCATGTGCTTCCTCTACGAATGCAATCAATGATGCATTTACATATTTACGTTTAGGAAAAGCTGACATTATAGTAACCGGTGGATCAGAATCTACCGTGAACGAAGTATGTATAGGAGGATTCAATGCATTGCAGGCATTATCACAACGTAATGATGATCCTAAAACAGCTTCACGACCATTTGATCTTAACCGCGACGGATTTGTATTGGGTGAAGGAGCGGGATGTTTGATTCTTGAAGAACTCGAACATGCAAAAGCCCGTGGCGCGAAGATCTATGCAGAAATTGTTGGTGGTGGTATGTCGGCAGATGCTTATCACATGACAGCACCGCATCCTGATGGAATCGGAGCTGCAAATGTTATGCGTGCAGCATTGGAAGATGCGGAAATGAAACCATCGGATATTGATTATATCAACGTACATGGAACTTCTACTCCTATCGGAGATCCACAGGAAATAAAAGCGATCCAGACAATTTTTGGTCAGGAAGCATATCGATTGAATATCAGTTCAACAAAATCAATGACTGGCCATTTACTTGGTGCTGCAGGTGCGATTGAATCGATTGCAAGTATTTTAGCAATTGTTCATGGCATCATTCCTCCTACTATCAATCACTTTACAGATGATCCTGCTTTCGATCCAAAACTTAATCTGACGTTCCACACGGCACAAAAGCGTGAAGTTCGTGCAG
>JAYUWA010000625.1:0-2947 GCA_043753795.1 Bacteroidota bacterium
GTTGAATAAAAATTTATCCGCACCATCGGGAGTAAGTCCTTCTTTGACTAACAACTTAATCGTATCAGCTAATGTCTGGGCCATACCCTTATACCCTACTCTATTCGGACCAAGTCGGATTTGCATATAGGCAGAAACTTTTCTTTCCATAAAAACCAAAACAAGTCCAAGCACAGCAAATAAAGTCAGAACAAGAATTCCGACGATCGTGAGTTCGATTAACGAAGTGAGCATCGGAGACAAATTACTACTCAATGCCCGATGAATACTTGCTGATATGTTTTCTATGCTAATCACTCTATCTATCTATATCCGGAATTACAAGGTCCAATGAACCCATTATTGCTACAAGATCGCCGATTTTATTTCCTCTTGCCATATGATCTAAGGCTGAGAGATTACAAAATCCCGGAGAGCGGAATTTAATTCTGTACGGTGTAGTTCCACCTTCGCTAATAATATAAACTCCAAAATCACCTCTTGCAGTTTCTACATTGCAGTAAAAATCTCCTTTAGGTAATTTCAATACTGCTTTTGTCTTTGCCTGAAATTCACCTTCAGGAATATTGTCGATCAACTGCTCAATGATGCGCATGGATTCATTCATTTCTTTCATCCGGACTTTGTAGCGGGCAAAACAATCACCTTCATACTCTATTGCTTCTGTGAACTCAACCTGCGAGTACACATCGTAAGGAGATAATTTCCTTACATCACATGTTACTCCTGCTGCTCGTGCAACCGGTCCGCTGCAACCATAAGAGATCGCATTTTCTTTTGTGATCGATCCGACTTTCTGCATTCTAGCCTGAAAGATCGGATTGTTTGTCACCATTTCATCGTATTCACTCAATTTACTTTTGAAGAAAACGATGAAGTCTTTAACACTTTTTACAAAATCAGGATGAAGGTCATACATGCAGCCTCCGGGAACGATGAAATTCATCGTCAACCGTGCTCCGCATGTCTGCTCCATTATATCGTTGATGATCTCACGTTCTCTGAATGCATGAAAAAATGGTGTGATCGCTCCGACATCCATTGCCATTGCTCCCCACCAAAGTTGATGCGAAGCCAGGCGCGTCAATTCATCAAGAATGACTCTCATATATTGAGCCCGCAGCGGAACTTCAATCTGCAATCCTTTCTCAACAACTAATGCACAAGCATGATTATTCATGTGTGACGATAAATAATCCATTCGGGAAGTAACATAAATGAATTGACGATACGTTAAACTCTCGCACATCTTTTCAATACTTCTGTGAATGTAACCCAGATGCGGTTCAACTTTTTTCACCGTCTCGCCATTCAATGTTATGACCAAATGCAACACACCATGAGTTGAAGGATGTTGTGGTCCCACATTGATGATCAGATCACCCATTTCCGTTGTGCCTACTTCTTCAAACATCAGGGATCAGAGTTTTATCATGTTGATTGGATCTTCATAATCTTTGCGAAGCGGGTATCCCACCCAATCGTCTGTTAAGAATAATCTGCGTAGATCAGGATGATTTGTAAAATGAATTCCGAAAAGATCAAACGCTTCTCTTTCATTCAGCTCGGCTGTTGCCCAGATATTGTAAACACTTTCAATCGCAGCATTATTTCTGTCAGCGATCTTTGCTTTCACTACTATAGTATGACGGTGAATGGTAGATGACAAATGATAAACCATTGTCAAGTGAGTTTTCCAATCGACACCGGTAACACAAAACAAATAATCAAATGCCAACTCAGAATCATTCATTAATTGCTCAGCAAGTTTGCGCCACTCTGTGCTTTCGATATTCATCACAGGCCATTGCGTATTCTCTTCGAAAGTAGCGGCCGGACAAATTGACAAGAGTTTTTCCTGAAGCATAACTATTTTCCGGCTTTAACTTTAGCTTGTAAAGAAATCAAGGCATGTAACAATGCTTCGGGACGTGGCGGACAACCGGCTACATAAACATCGACCGGAATGATGTGATCAGCGCCTTTGACCACAGAGTATGTATTATAGAAAAACGGTCCGCCTGAAGTTGCACATGCACCCATGGCAACTACATATTTCGGATCCGGCATTTGATCGTATAATCTTTTAAGAACCGGTGCCATTTTATTTACAATAGTTCCGGCAATGATGATCACATCAGCCTGGCGCGGCGTTGCGCGTGCAACTTCAAAACCAAATCGTGACCAGTCGTATTTTGCTGAAGCAGTCGACATCATTTCAATTGCACAACAACTTGTACCGAATACAAGTGGCCATAATGAATTGGATCGAGCCCAGTTGATAACATCGTCAAGTTTGCTTACAAGAATGCCACCACCGGGAGTCGGATGAACTTCGCCGGGAAATGTTGCTCTTGGGTCCTTTTCTTTTACATCCATTTCAATGCACCCTTTTTGTGAGCATATAAAAATCCGAGGAATAAGATGAATAAAAAGATCACGATCTCAATTAATGCAGGTAAACCGACATCCTTCACTACAACTGCCCAAGGATATAAGAAGACCAGTTCGACATCAAAGATCAGGAATAAGAGTGCAAACAGATAGTAACCTACATTGAACTGCACCCACGATTTTCCGACTGTGGGCACACCGCATTCATAAGCCTGACCTTTTTGTAAGTTAGTTGACTTTCGGGAAAGCACATTCGACAAAACGATACCACCGCCTGCAAACGCCAATCCGCAAATGATCAACATCAATAAAGAACCTAATCCCATTGGAAATCCGCAATATTTAAGCAATCAAACATAAACGATTGTTTTTGAAAAATCAATGCCTTGGAGGTTGGGTTATTAACAAATTAGAACCAGGATGAAGTCAAAAGATCTGCGCTAAATCTGCGAGTTCTGCGAGATCTGCGGGAACAATTTTAAGCGCTATTTTTTTCTCCCGCAGATCTCGGTAGAGTAGAGCGGTAAGGACCTAATTGCCCTTACCTGCCCCC
>JAYUWA010000626.1:0-2944 GCA_043753795.1 Bacteroidota bacterium
TTTCTATTGATCACTCTTTGCACTTCCGGATCAAAATCCTGGATACCGAATGACACTCTACGAAAACCCCAGTCATATAATAGCTGCAAATGTTGTTCATCAGTATTATTCGGATGGGCTTCGAAACTACATTCAATATTTGGATCTATATCTGCTAAAGAAAAGATCCCATTCAGCATTTTGTCAAGATTTTCTGCAGAAAAAAAAGTTGGAGTACCTCCGCCGAGATGAATTTCTTTAATAAGCGGAATTTTACCCATCTTATCAACGTACATTTTCCATTCTTTGAGCAATGCAGTAATGTACGGAGTTTCTACTGCATGATTTACTGTGATCCTGGTATTACAACCGCAATATGTACAGAGACTTTCGCAGAAAGGTAAGTGTATATAGATGCTCATTGAACGATCCAATTCCATTTGCTTGTTAATACAATCCAGCCATTGTTCCTGTGAAGGTGAATTAGTCCAGAAAGGAACGGTTGGATAACTAGTATACCTAGGTCCGGGAACGTTATATTTTCGGATGAGCTCTGAGGCTTGCATGCAAGGAGGATTTTTAATTCAGTATTAAAATTTTATCTGTGAGCATCAGAACAAAGGAGTTCCTGATTGTATTGCAGTATGAAATACAAGCAACGGTACGTATGAATGATGGTGTAATTTATTTGTAAGGCTTTTACTTGTTATCACATCGAAAAAATTTCGTTTCCGTTTAGCTATTGCTAACCAATCCATCTTATTACCGACAATAAATTTTTCTATTGTATCCTCAACATCATTTCCGTTGAGTAAGTGGTATCTGATATTTTCGTAATTTATGTTTGCCCGAACCTGACCTCTGAAATAGGCCAGCATATCATCCTGAGTTTTCATATCAGAAGTTGGACCGACATGGATCAGATTGATTTCAGTCTTGAATGGTTTAAGCATTTCTGAAAGAAGAAAAAGCGATTGCAATTCATGATCATCAAAGTTGGTTGCAAAAGCGATTTTCGAAGGATAAACATTTTGAGCATTGATCGGAACAGTTAAAACCGGGCAAGGGCAATTTCCAATGACAGAACGTGTAACACTTCCAAACACAACTTCCAAAATTCCTGATGTTCCATTAGAACCCATGATAACCAAGTCAATGGCGTCATTTTTACATTTCTGAATGACTTCAACTGCAGGTACACCAACAGAAGTGCCAACTGATACATTAAGTTTCAAGTACTTGCTCATTAATTCAGCTTTCGTTTTCTCTAATTGTACCTGAGCATCTTTCTGAATTGAAGAAACATCGGCAGTGAAAACCATATCTCCGCCGGTTATAACAGGGGCTATGACAGCATGAAAAAGAATAATTTCAGCATGAAGATTTGACGCCAGAGAGGCTGCATAATTTATTGCCCGAAATGAAGTTTCGGAGAAATCAGTCGGAACTAAAATCTTCTTTAATAGTGTTGAAACCGGAACATCCATTATAAATACGATTAGAACAACGAAAATACCTCCGGAAATTGCTCCCTTACATGATAATCATCATATTTGTAAAAGATTCATCGCATGTTATTTCAGAGAACTGAAATTTAGATTTGAAGTCTTAAACATTTATCAAATTATATGAATTATTAAATGAAACAAAAGAAAGTTCAAATAATCGGCATAATAGCCAGTTTAGCCCTGTTTGGATTATCTCTGATCACTCCTACGCAATACCATATTGAATTTGTTTATTCTTTGATCGTCCTTCTTACTATCTGGACGCCGGGAAACAGAAGTACTTTTGATGTCAGTGTGATAATGAGTGTTTTGATAATGATCGGATATTTTTTGAATCATAATCTTGAATACACACACGAGAACCTTCCGTTTTTTCTTTTACCGATTCTATTTATCTGGGCATTTACATTTGCTATTATAAAATATAAGCAATCTCAAGAGAATCTTATAAAGAGTACAGAAAATTTGAATGCAATGTTCAACCATGCAACTGAAGGCATTGTAATAAGCAATATTAAAGGAGAGATAGTAATGGCTAATCCGAGAGCATGTGATCAATTTGGTTATGAAAGAGGCAAGCTTCAGGGAATGGTTATTGAAGATCTTATCCCTAAGAAATTTGTACACAGACATTCCGATCATAGAAAAGGTTATTACAAAGAACTCCACAATCGTTCAATGGGACAGGGTATGAATTTGTTTGCAAAGAAAAAAGACGGCGAAGAGTTTCCTGTAGAAATCAGTTTGAGTTCATTCAGAAATAAAAATGAATTATTTGTGATCAGTTTTATCATCGACATTACAGGAAGAAAAAAACAGGAAGATCTGATCAACAAAGCACAGGAGGAACTTGAGCAACGTGTATTGGACAGAACCAAAGAACTAGAATCAGCAAATAATTCATTAGAAAAAGTAAATAAAAATTTACAGGAAGAGATGATCGAACGTCGCAAGATCGAGGAAGCATTGCGTGACAGCGAACGATTGTATAGTACGATAGCAAGAAATTTTCCGGATGGTATTATTTGCGTAACCAACAGAGAATTTAATATCGTGTTTATCGATGGCAAGGAATTAGACGATCTGGGACTGAAAAGAGATTCCTTGAAAGGTAAAAAAACAAGTTCAATAGAAGTTTTTAATTTCAGTGAAGACGACAAATCAAAACTTCTAAATGTCTTTAACTGGGAAAGCACACACATTGATGTAAGTCTGAATGATGAACATTATGTTATCAATGCTGTTCCACTTCCGGATGCAAAAGGCTTTATAAAAGAGATCCTGCTTGTGCTCCAAAATGTTACTGAAGTAAAGAAAGCTGAAAAAGAAGTTCTTGTTTCACTGGAAAAAGAAAAAGAGCTGAATGAAATGAAATCTAAATTCGTTTCTATCGCTTCACATGAATTCAGAACCCCTTTGAGTACGATTCTTACTTCTGTATCACTTATCGGTAAGTA
>JAYUWA010000627.1:0-8974 GCA_043753795.1 Bacteroidota bacterium
GGAATTTTCTTCGCAAAAAATTCACACATATCTGCCCAAAACCAACGGTCCCTGAGCGAAGTCGAAGGGCTAACGTTTTGAATTTCGAACAACGGGTTATTCATTAACAAAAGGGTTGCTTTTCTTTTCCCTCCCAATAGTAGTCGTAGGTCCATGGCCGGAATAAACGACAACGTCATCTTCTAAGGTGTAAAGTTTTGTCCGAATACTTTTCTCGAGAATTTCAAAGTTGCCGCCGGGCAGATCCGTGCGTCCGATGCTGCCATTGAAAAGCACATCTCCGGCAAGAAGCTGCTTGGATGTGCGATGCAGAAAGGATAGGCTTCCGGGACTATGACCAGGAGTGAAAAAGACTTCCAGTTCTGTATTGCCAAATCGGAAAACGTCGCCGTCTTTCAGGAACTCTGTCGGTTCCGGTGATGGTTCCACTTGAACACCCCACATCTGTCCATAGACATTTGCTGATTTCAGCAGGTCGATCTCAATCGAATTCATAACGATCGGGAGATCATATTTGCCTGCCAAAAAATTGATTCCCAGAACATGGTCGATATGGGCGTGGGTAAGCAGGATCTTTACAGGCTTCAAACCATTTGAATCAATAAAACTGGCTAATTCGGATTTTTCTTCAGAAGTATAACAGCCCGGATCGACGATAATACATTGATTTGTTTCATCACTCAGAACATAGGTATTCTCCTGAAACGGATTGAATGTAAAGCTGTTTATTTTAAGCATTGTTAAAGTTTTCTGGTTTAGTCATAGAAGTGCAAAGAAACGGTTTTCTGTCGATTAATTATTGGGCAAAATTAGCTACATTCGCTGTATAGGAACATGTTCCCGAAGATTGTAATAAGAGTTTTCTTTCCGTATCTTTCTGTTCTGAATTGAAAACAATTTCTTCTCCCGGAAATCGATTTTTATGAAAAAACAATTTTGCCTTCTTACAATACTTTTCCTTCTGACAAGCATTCTGCCCGAAAGGATTTTCGCCCAGTTTTATAATGGCTATTCAATGCAATTCGGAAAAAACAGAGTTCAATACGAAGAGCGCTTTTGGTCGTTTATGCGTTTCAAGAATTATGATACATATTATTATCTCGGTGGATTGGAACTGGCAACTTTTACCGGCAGAACAGCTCAGAAAGATCTTGAAGAAATTGAAAAACTTTTTGATTATAAACTTGATGGAAGAATTCAGTTTATCATCTACAATAAACTTGGAGATGCAAAGCAATCAAACATTGGATTAGAAACAGAAGAGATCGGTTCAAATAATACCGGTGGGAATACTCGCATCGTTGGTAATAAAGTGTTTTTATATTTCACCGGTGATCATATTGCATTTCACAAACAGATCCGAGGCGGAATTGCAAAAGTTCTAATTGATCAGATCATGTACGGCGGCGATATAAAAGACAGATTGCAAAACTCTGCTTTGCTATCTCTGCCAGACTGGTATATCAATGGACTTGTTTCCTATGTATCATCTCCCTGGAATACTGAAATTGATAACAGAGTTCGTGATGGAGTGAATTCAAAAAAGTATTTAAAGTTCAATCACCTTACCGGAATAGATGCGGTTTATGCCGGGCATTCGATATGGAAATTTATTATAGATACATACAGTGAATCTTCTGTTGCAAATTTGCTCTATATGACGCGTGTAAACAGAAACATCGAAAGTGGTTTGATGTATGTACTTGGACAGAACATCAAAGAACTTTCTTTCAACTGGCGCGAAGCAATGAAGTCACGCTATCTCAATTCTGATTCTCAGCGCGACTCAATTGAAAGTAAAAGTATCTTAAAACGGTCTAAGCCTGAAACACTTTATTCGCAATTGAAAACAAGTCCTGATGGACGGTATAGTATTTATGTAGCCAACAATCTCGGAAAATATAAAGTTTATCTATACGATCACGAAAAGAAAAGTCGTAAACGTATCCAGAAAAGTGGCTACAGAAGTTATGCTCATGAAACGGATATTTCTTTTCCTGTTCTTGCTTGGCATCCAACCGGACAATTATTTGCTATCATTCGGGAACGAAAAGGAAAGCTTGTAATGGGAACATATACCTTGTCGAATAAGGAATATATTGAAAGTCCGCTCTTCAATTTTGAGAAGGTTCTGAATTTTAGCTATGCTGACGATGGTCAATCGATTGTAATGTCTGCAATTCAAAAGGGACAAAGCGATATTTTTGTATTCAATCTTAGGACGAGAGTACCTGAACAGATCACAAAAGATTTCTTCGATGACCTTGATCCACATTTTATCGATAACTCAAGGGCAATTGTGTTTTCTTCTAACCGTGTAAATGATACACTTGGAGTTGATAATAGTACTTTGCTTGCAGAGAATTCTAATTATGATGTTTTCTACTATGATTACAAAGGACAGTCGAGCATTCTTCGTCGCATCACCAATACGTTACATTCAAATGAATTGCTACCGATGAAGTATGATTCTTCTGCTATCAGTTACCTGAGTGATGAAAATGGAATTGTAAATCGTTACATCGCTCACTTGGATAGCGCATTGAGTTATGTCGATACGACAGAACACTACAGAATGATAGTAGATAATGCTCCTTTGACTAACTACGCTAGAAATATAATTTCGTACAGCGTTAATCAAAATAATAATCGAATAAGTGAGATCATATTCAGGAATGGGAAGTTTCAATTGTATGTGAGTCAACCAAGATCAAATCAACATACTGATAACCCGCTTCCGAAAACATTGTTTAAGAATGAACAGGAACGAGCACTCAATGCACCACCACCGGTTCCGAATAAACCTAATGTTACTACTATTGAAATTACAGATAACAATGGAAATACTAAGGTGATCCCGGCTGATTCCAATATTGTCAATATTGATAATTATGTTTTCCAGTCGGATTTTCCAAAATCAAAGAAGAAAGACAAAAAGAAAGACGCACCGCAATCATCTTTTATTGTTCCACAGGATTCTGTCGTAATTAAAATTGAAGAAGCAAAAAAAGATTCTCTTGGTTTTCAATTACCAAAAATCAGAAATTATGAAACGGCATTTTCCTCGACGTATTTCGTTAGTCAGCTCGATAATTCTTTGTTGAATCAAAGCTATCAGATCTTCAATGGTGGAAGTGCAATTTATTATAATCCGGGTCTAAACGGTTTCTTTAAACTTGGGATCAGTGATCTGTTGGAAGATTATCGCATTACCGGCGGATTTAAACTCGCTGCCGATCTAAACAGTAATGAATATTTTCTGAGTTATGAGTATCTCAAGAAAAGAATGGACAGGCAACTTACATTCTATCGGCAAGCTACATTGCTTCCTGAGTTCGGAGCAAAGCAGTTTTCTCATGAATTCAGATATGCAAGCAAGTATCCTTTCAGTGATGTGTCTTCCCTTCGTGGTTCAATTGCATATAGAAATGATAAGATCGTAACCCTTTCATTGAATCAGCCATCGTTGGAAGCACCTGATGTGCTTTTGCATTGGGCAACTGCACGATTGGAATATGTACTGGACAATACCATCAACAGGGGATTGAATTTATATAATGGAACTCGTTTCAAGATCTTTGGAGAATACTATAAGCAAGTCGACAGAAAAGAGTCGGGGATGGTAATTGTTGGAGCTGACTTCAGGCATTATCTCAAAATTCATCGCGAACTTATCTGGGCAAATCGTGTAGCTACCAGTACTTCTTTTGGAGAAGAGAAACTGATCTATTATCTGGGTGGAACAGATAACTGGATCTCACCGGGCTTCAATAATGAAACTCAAATTGATTATTCACAAAATTATTATTTCCAGGCATTGGCTTCCAATATGAGAGGCTTTGATCAGAATATCAGAAATGGAAATACATTTGCATTGATCAATAGCGAAATTCGCTGGCCGGTTTTCAAATATTTATTGAATCGTCCGATAAAATCTGATTTCATCAGAAACTTCCAGATCATTGGATTTGGTGATATCGGAACTGCGTGGAATGGACTTTCTCCATATGATTCAACTAACGTCTTTAATCGCACCGTAATTTCAACAACACCATTCGTTGTAACAGTAGTTAAACAGAATGAACCGATCGTTGGCGGATACGGATTTGGATTGCGCACAAGACTTCTTGGCTACTTCATCCGCGCCGATTGGGCTTGGGGAATTGAGAACAGGGATTTGCAGCCGTATAAGTTTTATTTTTCGTTTGGGTTGGATTTCTAGGCTCAAAGTTCAAAGTTCAAAGTTGGCTTCGTAGCATCCTACGAAGCCAACTTTGAACTTTGAACCTGAATTTGAACAATTTCCTATATTGCACTATGCTAATCCAAAAAATCAAATCCCTCGCATCCAAATTCCACCCCGACATTGTTGCTTGTCGTCGGCATCTGCATATGAATCCGGAATTGTCATTTCAGGAATTCAATACGCAGAAATTTGTTGAGGAAAAGTTGAAAGAATATGGAATTACAAATCAGCATCGGTTGGCAAATACCGGAGTTGTTGCATTGATTGAAGGAAAGAATCCCGGTAAAAAAGTTGTTGCGTTACGAGCAGATATGGATGCTCTTCCAATCATTGAAACCAATAACGTCGATTATAAATCAAAGAATACCGGAGTTATGCATGCTTGCGGACATGATGTGCACACCTCATCATTGCTTGGTGTTGTAAGGATCCTGAATGAATTAAAAAATGATTTCGAAGGAACAGTAAAATTTATTTTTCAACCCGGTGAAGAGAAATTACCCGGCGGTGCATCGATGATGATAAAGGAAGGTGTATTAGAAAATCCAAAACCGAACTCAGTAATTGGTCAGCATGTAATGCCGCAGATCAAAGCCGGAAAGATCGGTTTCAGGAAAGGGCTTTATATGGCTAGTACCGATGAGATCTACGTGAAAGTAAAAGGAAAGGGTGGACATGGCGCTATGCCACATCTTACGATCGATCCTGTTCTTATCACATCGCATATGATCGTTGCATTGCAGCAGATCGTAAGCAGAATTGCAAAACCATCAGTGCCATCTGTATTGACATTTGGAAAAGTAATTGCAAACGGTGCTACCAATGTCATTCCTGATGAAGTTTATCTCGAAGGAACATTCCGCACCCTCAACGAAGAATGGCGAGCAGAAGCCCATGAGCGGATGAAAAAAATGGCCGAGGGACTTGTTGAAAGCATGGGTGGAAAAGTTGAATTCAATATTATAAAGGGTTATCCTTTTCTTGTCAACGATGAGGAGCTTACAGACCGCGCAAGAAAATTCGCAACAGAATATGTAGGCAGTGAAAACATTGAAGACCTGGAGATCTGGATGGCTGCAGAAGATTTTGCTTTTTATTCTCAGCAAGCTTCAGCCTGTTTCTACCGACTTGGTGTTCGTAATGAAGAACGTGGTATCACTTCATCTGTTCATACAAGCACATTTGATATTGATGAAAGTGCGCTTGAAACGGGAGCAGGGTTGATGGCTTACATGGCCATCAGGGAACTTGAAAACTGAAATATTTGAAAAAGATTGTTGATCGTCGGAGACATCAGATAAAAAAAGGAATTGATTTTGTATCAATTCCTTTTTTTATAAAAATAGTTGCGAAGATAATTTTCTCAGAATGAATTCAACAATGTTACCAGATCAGCTTCTGTAAATGTGACTAATGAAGGCATAGTTATGGCCTGACCGGTAAAGTTAAATATTTGTGCAGAGACTTTATAAATCCCATTTTCACTTTTTAGTACAACTACAGTAAGTGATTTATTCAATGGTGCATATGACCACCTTGCATTGTGATTATTTTCCCATAAACTTATCCCAAACATGGCTGAATTATCAAATACCATTATCTGAGAATTTTCAGATCCTTCCGGCAAAACAATATTCAATTCACCAAAGATACTGTCGTAAGGATAATCACAATTGATCCAATTAACTTCTTCGACAAGTAATTCATAGATATTGACCGAATCTGTTGTATAGGTGAAAACGTTTGTACTCATTCCGGGTGGAGTCGTACTCCAGTTAATAATACCGTATTGATCTGTTGAATTTATTCCGTAAAATGTTTCCATCACAGGCTCAAAGTAATCAGATGTCAACCATACATGATATCTTTTTCCTGTGGCAATTGCCAGTTCATCACCACCCTGGGTTATCCGGATATTAAATGCACCACCTGATTTCAATGGACGGCCATTAACATGTGTGGAAACATTGTTAAGTATCATATCTGCTTTTGTGATCACTTCATCGATCTTCACATCTACATTTCCTGTTACAACATTACCTGCAGAATTCATAAATGCATTTGATGGAAAGGAAAATTCAATGCCGCCAGTAGTAATAATTGATCCGCCTGACATAGCGTTGATTGTAAATTGCTGAGTCGGTTTTCTGTGCGCAGTGTTGAATGCTGCCATGGAATTTACTCTTTCAGGAGTTGTTGTTGTTTGTTGTTCATCTTTTTTACAGGAAAAAATTACTGTCAGGGCTAAGATGAGAATTGGGATAGAAAAACAGATTTTCATAGGTTTAAGGTTTTTAGATTAAGGAAAACTTTAATTACCATACGCCAAGATTTAAAATGGTTGCCTACATGTTGTGTTGGGGTGTAGTCTGCAAGTTGTGTTGGGGTGTAGTCTGGAGACTACACCCCAACACAAACCCAATGCAGGAACAAAAAAAAGGAAACCGTTACCGGTTTCCTTTTTTTCTTTTTTCTTAGTACTTTTTAATTTCCTCTAAGCATCGATCTTCGCATACTTAGCATTCTTCTCAATAAACTCTCTCCGTGGTGGAACATCATCTCCCATCAACATTGAGAATACGCGATCTGCTTCAACAACACTGTCAATTGTAACCTGACGTAGAGTGCGAGTGTCTGGATTCATAGTTGTTTCCCAAAGTTGTTCCGCATTCATCTCTCCAAGACCCTTGTATCGTTGAGTGTTTACATTCT
The DNA here is from genome assembly GCA_043753795.1 of Bacteroidota bacterium. Lineage (GTDB taxonomy): Bacteria > Bacteroidota > Bacteroidia > AKYH767-A > 2013-40CM-41-45 > JADKIH01. The sequence goes on from JAYUWA010000627.1 coordinate 6,959, forward strand.
CTTCTTTACCGTCACCGGCTAAAGCTTTGATTGCAGCAAGACGTTGTTCATCGGTCCAGGCGTATGTTTGTTCTTTTCCTTTTTTTACTAAGTACAAAGGCGGAGTTGCAATGTATAAATAACCATGTTCAACCAGTTCACGCATGTGACGGAAGAAGAATGTAAGAATCAATGTTGTAATGTGAGATCCATCAACGTCGGCATCGGTCATGATAACGACTTTGTGGTAACGCAATTTGTCCATGTTCAGCGGACGACCTTCTTTACTGTCGTCACGGAATACTCCGAGTGCAGTAAAAATATTCCGGATCTCTTCGTTTTCATAGATACGGTATTCCATCGCTTTTTCTACGTTGAGAATTTTACCTCTCAAAGGAAGGATAGCTTGATAAGCACGGTTACGACCTTGCTTTGCTGTACCGCCGGCAGAATCTCCCTCGACTAAGTACAATTCGCAAATTGAAGGATCGCTGTCACTGCAATCTGAAAGTTTACCCGGCAATCCTGTTCCTTGAAGTACATTTTTACGCTGAACCATTTCACGCGCCTTACGGGCAGCATGGCGCGCAGTTGCTGCAAGGATCACTTTATCGACAATCGTTCTTGCTTCACGTGGATGTTCTTCAAGATATGCACTTAGCATATCACTCACCGCCTGATCAACAGCACCCATCACTTCGTTGTTACCAAGTTTTGTCTTTGTCTGTCCTTCAAATTGTGGCTCCTGAACTTTTACAGATACAATTGCAGTAAGCCCTTCACGGAAGTCATCACCATTGATCTCAAATTTCAGTTTGTCAAAATATCCTGATTTATCTGCATACGATTTCAGTGTACGTGTCAACGCTCTTCTGAAACCTGATAGATGTGTTCCGCCTTCATGCGTATTGATGTTATTTACATAGGAATAAATATTCTCAGTGAAAGTAGTATTGTACTGCATTGCAACTTCAACAGGAATACCTGCGCGTTCGCCTTCCATGTAGATCGGCTCCGGTGTCAATTTCTCTCTGTTCTCGTCAAGATATTCTACGAATTCACGTAGTCCACCTAAACTCAGATAAGAATCTTTCGGATGATTGCCTTCAGCATCAGGAGTACGAAGATCTTCGATATTTAAATTGATGCCTTTATTTAAAAAAGATAATTCACGCAAACGTGTTGCAAGAATATCGTAATGATAATCTGTTGTGTTGAAAATTGTGGCATCAGGAGTGAATGTTTGTGTTGTACCGGTACGATTAGTTTCGCCGACAACTTTAACATCATAAAGTGGTTTACCACAAGAATATTCCTGCACGAAAATTTTTCCTTCGCGATGAACTTCTGTTTTCAAATGCGACGAAAGTGCATTTACACAAGATACACCCACACCATGCAATCCACCGGAAACTTTATAGGAGTCCTTATCGAATTTACCGCCGGCGTGTAGAACAGTCATAACGACCTCAAGAGCGCTTTTTTTCTCTTTCGCATGATAATCGGTCGGAATTCCCCGTCCGTCGTCTGTAACACGAATTATATTACCCGGAAGGATAGACACATCAATGTTTTTGCAATAACCGGCAAGAGCCTCGTCAATGGAGTTATCCACCACCTCATAAACCAGATGATGCAGTCCTTTCATTCCGGTATCCCCAATGTACATTGAAGGACGTTTCCGGACTGCTTCCAGTCCTTCTAGAACTTGGATGGAATCTGCTGAATAACTTTGGTTGTTTTTTTTCACTTCTTGGCCGTCACCGACGCCGTCGGTTGGTTTCACTTGGTCGTTTATCAATTCACCCATTTTTAGTACTCTTTTCCCCCCTTAAAATCCCCCGGATATTTTTGAAAAATAATGGAACTTTTTAGGCTAAAACTCAATGTTTTTGCGCCTTTTCCATGGATTGTAAATTTACAAAAACCACCTCAATTTAACAAGAAAAATTGCTACTTTTTTGAGGATATTTTAATGCTTTTTTCAGAGGGGAATGTTGATAAAAATGGGGGTCAAAGGTCAAGGGTCAAGGGTCA
>JAYUWA010000628.1:0-2936 GCA_043753795.1 Bacteroidota bacterium
ACTTTCCGTCCGGGTGAAAATTCAATTCCTTTTGAAGGAAAAGCAGGTGAAAGATCTGAAGTTTTGGAAGCCCGGATTGAGGTTATTTATGAGGCTCAGAAGGAGAATACAATATTAGCTGCCATGCGTTCGGCACATCCATACGAGGAAGTAGCCTATGATATTTATTCTTTAAGCAATGATCACCAACAAATTGGAAGTGGTATGGTTGGAGAATTGACGGAGCCAATGGCAGAAATGACTTTTTTAAAACAGGTAAAAGAGGTAATGAAGGCCGGAACGATCAGATATACCGGGCTGACCGGGAAGCCGGTTAAGCGTGTGGCTGTCTGTGGCGGCTCGGGTAGTTTTTTGTTAAATGACGCTTTACGTGCTGATGTTCAAGTATTTATAACGTCAGATCACAAATATCACCAGTTTTTTGATGCAGAGGGAAAGATTGTAATTGCCGACATCGGGCATTTTGAAAGCGAACAGTATACAATGGACCTTTTTAAGTCGTTAATTCTGAAAAATTTTCCTAAATTTGCCGTCCGTTTAACGGAGGTAAAAACGAATCCGGTCAACTACCTTTAAAAGTAGTGATTGTGTTCGGATTATTTTTCGTGGGACAAAGAAATTTTTCAGAAGATGGACTTCTGAATTTGACAAACTAAAAACAATTATCATAACGTGAGCCTATCAAAAATAGCTAAAGCGAAGATCAAACAAAAAGAACAGGTAGCATTCAAACCTCGTAAGATTGAAAAGATCATCGACGTAAACCGCCTTGAAAAAAAGCTGGAAGAAATTATGGCAATGGACCATACTGAATTTACGGTTGAAGAGCGTTTGAAAGCTTTGTATGTTCTACAGGAAATTGATTCCAATATTGATAAGATCCGTACGATCCGTGGTGAATTACCAATGGAAGTTGCTGATCTGGAAGATGAGATCGTTGGTTTGAATACTCGTATCTCCAACATCAACGAAGAAATTGCAAATCTGACTGATCAGGTTAATAAGAAAAAGCAATCTGCAAAAGATTCAAAAGAACAGATCAAAAAATACGAAGCTCAACAGGATAAAGTAAAAAATAACCGTGAGTTTGATTCATTGAATAAAGAGATCGAGTTTCAGAATCTTGAAATTCAATTGTCAGACAAGCGTTCAAAGGAATTTGCAATTGAAGTTAGCAACAAGAACATAATTCTTGAAGAAACTCAAAGCATTCTTAGCGACCGCGAAGCAGTATTGAAATTGAAGGAAACTGAACTTGCAAGTATCGTTGAAGAAACTAAAAAAGAAGAAGATCAGTTAGTTAAAATAGCAGCTAAAGCCCGTACCATCATCGATGAGCGTTTACTTGCTGCCTACACTCGTGTTCGCACAAATGCAAGAAACGGTTTAGGAGTTGTTGCGATTCAACGTGATGCTTGTGGCGGATGCTTTAACAAGATCCCACCGCAACGTCAACTGGATATTCGCCAGCATAAGAAAGTGATCGTTTGCGAGCATTGTGGTCGCATCTTGGTTGATCCGAAGATCGCTGACGAGGAAGCAGTTATTGCTGAATAATTTTCTCAATAAAATATTAAAAGGGATTTCATTTCGATGAAGTCCTTTTTTTTTGAGTAATGTTTTTTACTTTGTGAAGAATTCCGGTGACAGCATTTTAACAAATACAATTTACGACTTAACTAAAAATACCCGATGAAAGGTTGGTTCCTTTTTATATTTATTCTGATCTCAAAAGTAAGTGTTGCTTACTACGAATTCGACGACAATCTGAAATCTGCATATTCTTCTATCATCTCTCTTGATTTTGAAAGATCAAATTCTCTTTTATTACAAGAAAGAAAAGAAAAGCCGGGAAACGACCTGGTTGTTTTATATTCTAATTATACAGATTTCCTGAAAGCATTTATTCCAGAGGAAGACCATTATTTTAAGACGTTCAAAAAAAAATCAGCAGAAAACCTGAAAGTACTTGACGATAAAACAGAAAATATTTCTTCGCCTTTTCATCATTATGCAAAAGCAGAAATATTAATTCAGCTGGCATTGGTCAAAGTGAAATTCCGTGAATATGTTTCTGCCGCAACCGATATCAGAAAGGCATATCGACTGATCGAAAAGAATAAGATCTCTCATCCTTCATTTCTTCTGAATAATAAATTGTCCGGATTTCTTGATGTTGTAATCGGCGCAGTTCCGCGAGAGTACCATTGGCTAGTGGAGATCGCTGGTATGGAAGGTTCGGTTGCACAGGGAACGGGCGATCTGAAGTCATTGTTCAAAGCATTGGAAAAATCAGAGTACAATTGTTATCGCGAAGAATTGCTTTTTTATCTGAGTAGCATTTACACGACATTTAATTCCGATGAAGCAGATCTGCTGGAGTGTATGCTGAACATCCGTCCGTATTCGGAGAAAAGTACGCTGATGCGATTTTGCACTGCAACAATATTAATGAAAATGGGTCGTAACGATGATGCATTTTCTTTTTTGAAGGAGCCGCAAAATTATATGACCGGTTTTCCGATCGACTTTATGTATTACAAACTTGGTATGAGTAAACTTCGCATGCTTGACCTTTCGGCATCATTAGATTTTGAAGAATTTCTCAAGCGTTTCAAAGGCCAGAATTACGTGAAGTCTACTTATCAAAAGCTTGCATGGATAGAATCACTAAAGAATAATCCGCAGGGATATTATAATTACATGGCTAAGTGCAGAACACTTGGAGGCGCATTTATCGATGAAGATAAAGCAGCGCAAAGCGAATCTGCAGAAGTTGAAGTAGGCAATCGCTTGCTTCTGCGTTCAAGATTGTTGTTTGATGGCGGCTATTATCAAAGAGCGCAACAGGAACTTGCAGGAGTTTCAGTTGACAGTTTTCCAAAATATAAAGATCAACTGGAAGTAACCTATCGATTGGCGCGGATCTATCAGAA
>JAYUWA010000629.1:0-2932 GCA_043753795.1 Bacteroidota bacterium
AGGGTGAATGGTTAAAAACCATAGATGTGCAATAGCAGCTTTTAGTACCGGATCTATTTCACGCTTTGAATTGAGCCATTCTAAAAAATTTACCATCTCCTTAGAAACTTTTTCATCAGTAGGTGCTTCATAATGCACATTCTCTCTTCCCATTGCACCGGAAACTACTTGCATTGGTTCTCCGCTATCTCTCCACTTACCTACACTAATTTTTCTAAGCCCAATTTTTCCGGTAGGAAATAATGCAGTATGCCAGTTGAATAAACGATCTTTAGTCAAAGGTGATAAGTATCCTTGTGTTGCATCTAGCATTACTTCAATTACACCGTCGACATTGCGGTCACTTGGAATTATTCCCGCTACGTCTAAACCTAAACGCCTTGCAAGCGATGATCGCACTTGCTCTTCATTTAATATTTCACCTTCAATCTCATTAGACTTTAAAACTTCTAATGTCATTGTCTCAAGCATAGCCTCAGATTGTAAACTAAAGCCCAGGCTTTCCATTTTGCCAATAAGACGTCCTTGCTTATGTCGCGTTGACGAGAGTAAACTAATTAGTTTTTCCTCGTCCCATTTGAACTTTGGCCATTCTTCTAGTTGATGGATGCACATATTTTCTCCGCAGATTATGCGGTAAATATACCATTTATTTACCGCATAAGTCAAGTTATTCCCCGCTTATCTTGCGGCAAATGCGAAAAATTTTCTCCGCAAAACCCAAAAATTCTTTAAAAAGCAAGTATTTTAGAAATGAAGGCTAACAATGAAAGAAGCTGGCAATTGAGCTGGATGACCCCATTAATGAAGGGAGTAGACACGAACAAAGGTCATAAACACTCAAACTGAAAATTCATTTATGTTTGATTAAATTGCAGAATAAATTCAGCAACAATACTTATGAGAATTTCAAAAAAAGTAATATGCCTGATGATCTTTCTGGCAGGGATATATCAGGTTTCAAACGCGCAAAAGTTTGTATCGATCTCAGGAAAACTCCCGCCGCTTAATAGTCCGGAGTTATTATTGCAAATTGACAAAACGCATCTTAAGAGAAAGCCTGCTGTTTATCAGACAACAATGCAGAACAATGCATTTACTTTCAAGATAGAAGTAGATCGCGACTATATGGTTGAATTGTCAAACCCAGCATTTCGTTTTCCACTTTATGTTTCTCCGGGTGATAGTATTGTGCTTGAATACATTGAGCAACCATCACAGGTAATTGAAGTAAAAGGAAAAGGAGCAACCGAAAATAAATTCCTGCAAGCATTTTACACAAAGTTCCAAAGCGACTTTACTGATTCTGTTTCAGAAAATTTAGCATTGAATTCTTCTGTAGATGGATTTGAAGGAAAGTTGTTTACGCAAAGAAAAACTTTGACGACTTATTTCAAAACAGATTCATCGTATTCATCTTTCAGTGAAAGTTTTAAGAACTTTATTTCAAATTCAATTGAATACAATTACTGGAAACAACTTTTTTCTTATCCTATAGTGAATGCAAACAGCAGTCAGCAGATAATGAAAGTTACTCCATTGCCGGGTTTAATGCTTGCGGATTTTGACAAAGTAAAAATTTTAAATTCTGGTGCGCTGATCAATGACAGCTATCAGTCTTTTTTGAAGTATTATATTATTTATGAAACTTCGAAAGCAAATGGTTTTAATAAATTTACGGATATGTCAGTTTCTGCAGATCGCAAAACGGCAGTTGCAAAAGAAAAATTCTCAGGAGAAGTATTGACATTTTGGTTAGCGAAATTTTTGACCGATGAATGCGAACGCATCAGTCCGTATATGAGTAATAAGATTTTTAACGAATTAAAAGCATTTGACAAATCAAAAATATATCAGGAAGTAGTACTTGAAGTATGTGGTGCTAAACTAAAAGAAAATCCTAAGAAAGGTGATCCGTCAAAAAATCAGACTGCAAAAAAAGAGGAAGCCAAATCAGATGAATTAGATCTTACTACAGTTGATGGAAAACCGTTTTCAATGAGTTCGCTGAAAGGCAAAGTCGTTTACATCGATTTCTGGGCAAGCTGGTGTGGGCCATGCAGAGTGATGATGCCATTCTCTAAACAATTACATGATGGTTTGACAGAGAAAGAAAAGAAAGACATTGTCTTTCTATATATTTCAATTGATGCAAATCAGGAAGGTTGGAAAAAAGCAATGACAGATATGAAGATGGAAGGTCTTCAGGTTATTTCTCCCGGCAACTGGAGTTCAAAGGCATGTAAGTATTATCAGATCAATAGCATTCCGAGGTATATGATCATGGATAAGTCGGGGGAGATTGTAGATTTTAATGCACCGCGTCCGAATGATCCGACCCTGGTAGAAAAGTTGAGAGAACAAGTTTCAAAATAATGTACACAAAAAAGCCCACCAATCGGCGGGCTTTTTATATTTAGATATTTTAATTTTTAAAACGCTAGTTCCGGTTCTGCTCTTTTAGCAGCTACTTTTTTCGGAGTAACTTTTTTTGCCGATCCTGCCTTGAAAGCAGTCTGGATCTTTCCAACGTAATCCAACTCTTCCCAAGGGAACAATTTTACAGTGATACGTTTTTCGTTTTTCTTGCCTTTGTTGAAGATCTTTACTTTCGTCTCAGGTTTACGTCCCATGTGTCCGTAAGCAGCAGTTTCAAGATAGATCGGTGTACGAAGGTTGAAACGTTTTTCGATTGCATAAGGACGCATATCGAAGATCTGTTCAACTTTACGTGAGATCTCACCATCGTTCATATCAACTTTCGCTGTGCCGTAAGTGTTGATGTATAAACCAACCGGCTGCGCAACCCCAATTGCATAAGCAACTTGAACTAAAACTTCGTCACAGATACCTGCAGCGACAAGATTCTTTGCAATGTGACGTGTAGCATAAGCAGCAGAACGATCTACTTTCGAAGGATCTTTTCCTGAGA
>JAYUWA010000630.1:0-2922 GCA_043753795.1 Bacteroidota bacterium
TTACTTTTCACCATGTTGAAGACACAGATTCCACCGTTTCCTGAAACGGGTGGAAGCGGAGGTGTGATTGTAAATATTGGTACTGTTGATGAAGCTTCAGGCGATGTACAACCGATGGCGGAAGTAATTTCAAAAGATCCTGTAATTGATAGAATGCCACCTGCCACTACACCTGAAGAAGATATAGCAACACAAGACCTTGAAGAAGTAAATATTCCACCTGTAAAAAAAGTAGACGTCAAAAAAGATGTCAAGCCAACCAAAACGGATGTAAAGACAACCAGCAAACCTGCTGAACCGGTGAAGACTGTTAATCCGAGTGCAATTTACCAAGGTAAAACCACTACATCCAAATCACAAGGAACCGGAAGCGGAACAGGTGATCAGGGTGTGAAAGAAGGAGACCCTTTTTCTAAGTATACCGGAAAAAACGGAAATGGTACCGGTGAAGGGGGTGGCGAAGGAACAGGTAAAGGAACAGGAACCGGTAAAGGAATTTCGTTTTCCCTCTCAGGAAGAAAATTAATTCGTACACCGCAGATCACAGATCAATCACAAGAAACAGGAAAAGTAGTTGTCGACATCACAGTTGATAAAGACGGAAATGTTGAAACTGCAATCCCCGGGGGACGTGGTTCAACTACTACGAGCGCATATCTTTTCCGTCTTGCAAAAGATGCTGCAAAGAAAGCAAAGTTTAATCCAAGCCCTGAAGGAGCGGATATTCAGAAGGGAACGATTTCGTTTGTGTTCCTGGTGCAATAATTGCTGTGTAAAAAAATAAAACACTAAGGGCACTAAGTTCACAATAAGACCACTAAGTTTTCCGTGTTCTTATTGTGAACTTAGTGCCCTTAGTGTTATGTATCTTTTTTATTTAACACTAACTTTTCCAAATTTTATTCCCAATGCATTTTTCAAGGATATAAAATAAACCCCATTCGAAAATCCATCAGTTGAGATTGAAAAATTATTTACACCATTATTCGGCAACACATTTTTTGAAAACACTTTTTGAATAAGCGAATTGTATATTTCAATTGTGGAAATAGTTGAAGTTTCCGAATAAAATTTCAAATTAACTTTATCTGTTGCCGGATTCGGATAAACTACAAGATCGTTTTTACTTTCAAAAGTATTTTCCGAAACACCAATAACTACATTCAAATCACCTGACTTCATCCCACTTCCAAAACTTGTAATCCAGATCTTTGTATGATCATACGGATTAAAGAAAACACGTTCAGGCTGACGGAAAGGATATGATAAAACATTTGTCCAGGTTGGTGTCAAACTATTCATATCTTCCGAATACCACAAGCCTTGGATCTCTGTTGTCAGATAAGCTTTATTCAAATTGTCCGGATCAAAAGTAATTGAAGTAACCCGATCAAATTGCGAACCTGTTAACTTCGTCCAGCTACTTCCACGGTTTGTTGTCTTGTACAATCCACCAAGTCCATTTGGTGCGCCGCCCCAGCCGCTGAATACACATACATACCATGAGTTTTGTGTAGGATCTGTCGGATCAAGAACAATATCTTTTGTCCAGTAATGCATTCCGGGGTCGCTAACATCTGTCCATGAATTCGCAACCGGGTCATAAATAAAAACGCCTGAGCTTGCAGTGAATGTACCGCCGGAATTTCTTCTTCCTGAAAAGGTACAAACAACTTTTCCATCATTAAGTACAACAATACTGGCCGGATGACCTTCCGTGCGCGGAGGATTTGAAAGTTTTGTCCATGTGGATGATAGTAGATTATTCAAATCATTCGTCACATAAATTCCACCTTGTTGACTTCCCTGTGTACCTCCATAATGAATTACGGAAGCATACATTCTGTTTTGATTATTTGAATCGATCGCTAACCAGAATACAGGATGATTAAAGACATGCAGATTCGTCCAAGTTGCACCACTGTCAGTGGAGAAAACTACTTTTCCATTGCTATCATTAGCGTCAAGTTGCGCGTCTGCAAGTCGTGTGCTTTGATACATGTCATGAATATTCGAACAGGCAGCGTAAATAGTGCTATTCGTTCCTTGCTCAATTCTGTAAACTGAATTCACTGACATCCCGGTATATTGAAAACCCCAACTCCATCCCATATCAGTACTCCGTATTAAACCAATATCGCTGAATGCACCAAGCATATTGGTTGGCGATGTCCAAAGCACTTGCCAGCTCGTTGTATTCTCAAGTCCGATACTGTGATAAGCACGATGTTTTGGAGTGGGACTACCTGCAGGATTTTCATCATCATGATCTATATAAGCTTGTCGCCAGTTGCTACCGCCATCACTGCTGATCTGCACATTAGAAAAATTACTAAAAATGACACGTGATGAATTGTTTGGTGCAGCAATTATTCCAAAACATGTTTCACTCCATCCAAAATTTTTATCACCCTGATATCCTTCCCAACCAGTTGTAATGTTTGCATTGTTGATTGTCTGATAAACGGACGACCAGTTTGTACCACCGGTTGTTGATCTTAGAACAAGTGGTGCTACATTTGCATCATCATTCCCACCTAAGTAAATCGTATTCGCATCATTCCACGACATGGTGCAATACATAATAAAATCATTGGAGAAATTAATTCCTGCCGATTTGTCGACCCATGTTCCGTTTGCATTGTCCATCGTATAAACAGCTTTTGCAAAACCATAATAGTCCCATGGTTTGATTCCATTGTAGGTGCCAATGATATCAGAAGCAATGCACGTAAATCGTGTTGTTCCGCCGTTCTTTCCTCCTGCAAAATTCCAGATAACTTGTCCGGCTGAAATACCCGTTGTAGTCATTACGACAAATGAACTTCCACCGTTTGATGAATGCAGAAGTCCATCGTTGGTCCCAATGTAAATATCATTTCCATCAAAGAATACACCGCCAATAATTAATCCTGCACCCAT
>JAYUWA010000631.1:0-2920 GCA_043753795.1 Bacteroidota bacterium
TATAAGAGGTAATGTGTGAATTTTTTGCGAAGAAAATTTAACTTTAATTTTAAGGGAATTTTCTTCGCAAAAAATTCACACATATCTGCCCAAAAGCCACGGTCCCTGAGCGAAGTCGAAAGGCGAACGTTTTGAATTTCGAACAACGGGTTAACTAATAACTAATAACTAATAGCGGGCAATTTAGAAAGGCATTCCAAATATGAAAATTGTTTCCTACGGAGCTCATTTTTTCTTTTTTCTTTTTTCTTTTTTCTTTTTTCTTTTTTCTTTTTTCTTTTTTCTTTTTTCTTTTCTTTTCTTTTCTTTTCTTTTCTTTTCACTTCACTTCACTTCACTTCACTTCACTTCACTTCACTTCACTTCACTTCATTTCATTTCATTTCACTTCATTTCACTTCATTTCACTTCATTTCACTTCATTATTCGTCCTTAGTTATTCTTACATTTGGCAATACCAAAAAAAACACTCATCAAAAAAAATGGACAAACTATACCTTCTTACAACAAAATTCCCTGAACTCGTAAAAAGCGCCGATCCGAATGTTAAACCAGTTTTTGGCAAAATGAACCTGCAGCAAATGGTCGAACACATGAGTTATGCAGTGCGCAATGCAAACGGGAAACTTTCCTTTGAATTACTGACTCCGCCGGAGAGAGTAGAAGCAATGCAATCATTTGTCCGGAGCGAAAAAGAATTCAAGCCCAATACAAAAAATGTTTTACTTGGTGAAGAACCTGAACCTGTGAAAAATAAAGATATAGCATCTGCCATTGAAGAATATGAAATGGAAATTAATGATTTTCAAAACTACTATGCAAAAGATCCAAATGCAGTTTTAATGAATCCTTTCTTCGGACCACTAAACTTCAGTGATTGGTGTGACCTTTTGTATAAACATGCGGTTCATCATTTGAAGCAATTTAATCTCATCTAGTTTTTAGTAGGTCAAAGGTCAAGGGTCAAAGGTCATACCAATGACAGTAAATCAACAATTTCACCGTGAATCTGACTGTGCATAATCCTACAACGCAATTGACCTCTGACCTCTGACCTCTGACCTTTGACCCTTGACCCTTGACCTACTATTTATAAAGTAGCTACTTGCCAACAATCAACTCCTTGCCAGATTCCAACATTTAACCTACTTTCGTCCTCCGGAATGCAAAAACGACTGCTTTTAAACAGTACAGATTTTGAAATTACGATCAAGCGATTGTGTTATCAATTGATCGAAAATCATGACGATTTCCGTGATTCTGCACTTATCGGACTTCAGCCAAGAGGTGTTTTTGTCGCTTCCAGGATCCATCACCATCTTTCTTTAATCCTTAATATTCAGAATATTTGTCTGGGGCAGCTGGATATTACTTTCTATCGTGACGATTTCCGCAAAAGAGAAATCGCAGCTCCGGCTGAAACAAATATCAATTTCGAAGTAGAAAATAAGAATGTGATCCTGATCGATGACGTACTATTTACAGGCAGGACGATCCGCGCAGGAATGGATGCATTGCTTGATCTGGGTCGTCCGAAAAAAGTTGAACTCCTGACCTTAATTGACAGAAGATACAGCCGCCATCTTCCCATAGCACCCGATTATACCGGAATACAAGTCGATACAATTGCCACAGAAAAAGTGAAAGTTCAATGGAAAGAAATCGACGGTGAAGATTCGGTCTGGTTAATATAAACGATTGTCTGAAAAATAAAACAAAAGGAATATGTCACTGCTAAGCACGCCCCATTTAATTGGAATAAAAGGATTGTCCCGTGCTGACATTGATCTGATCTTTTCTACTGCCGACAACTTCAAGGAAGTTCTCAATCGACCGATCAAAAAAGTTCCTTCTCTCAGAGATATTACAATTGCAAATCTGTTTTTTGAAAATTCAACCCGTACGCGTTTATCTTTTGAACTCGCTGAGAAAAGATTATCCGCAGACATAATCAACTTCTCTGCATCATCATCTTCAGTTAGTAAAGGCGAAACGCTGATCGACACAGTCAACAATATTCTCGCTATGAAAACGGATATGGTTGTCATGCGACATCCGAATGCCGGAGCTGCTCTCTTTCTTTCTAAGCAGGTTAAATCAAAGATCATAAATGCCGGTGATGGTGCTCATGAACATCCGACACAAGCCTTGCTCGATGCATTTTCAATCAGAGAAAAAGCAGGAGATCTCGGAGGAAAGAAAGTAGCGATCATCGGTGATATTTTGCATTCACGCGTAGCACTGTCAAATATCTTTTGTCTGCAGAAACTAGGAGCGGAGGTTATGGTCTGCGGACCGGCTACATTGATCCCAAAATATATTTCATCACTTGGAGTAAAGGTTGAAACCGATCTCCGCAAGGCTCTTGAATGGTGCGACGTAGCCAATATGCTTCGAATCCAGTTAGAGCGCCAGGATATCCGTTATTTTCCCACCATCCGCGAGTACATCATGCAATACGGATTAACAATGGAAATTCTCAATTCGTTGTCAAAGGAAATCATCGTCATGCATCCCGGGCCGATCAACCGTGGCGTTGAAATCACAAGCGAAGTTGCAGACTCATCACAGTCCATCATTCTGGAGCAGGTGGAGAATGGGGTGGCAATTCGGATGGCGGTGATCTATTTGTTGGCGTCGTGATTGTTATTTTTTTAATCTATAGACTTACTCTTAAACTTACTCTTAAACAAAATTTAAACTTACTCTATTTTTAAAGACTGATCAAATGGTCAAAGGTCAAGTGGGCAGTTATTGACTCGATGAGTACTTCACTTTTTTTACCTATAATTTGCGGTGTCCTTTTGAAAAAAACTCATTCCGTTAATTCATTGATCCATTTAATATTTGTCTAACATCATATTAATCTATTTGAATTGAAATAATGTAGCCCCATCGGGGCGTTCTGTTTGTAGGGAAG
>JAYUWA010000632.1:0-2917 GCA_043753795.1 Bacteroidota bacterium
CTCTTTAAGTCCTGAAGATCACGACAAGGCATCAAGCAACCCTTATGTAAAAGACTTTCTTAATAAACCTCTTGACAGAGCCAAAATTGAATATCTAAAGAAATCGATAAACACTGTTAAAGTAAATAGCTGATAAAAAATACTCCGGAAACTGTATCTTGCAAGCAATTCAAATTTAATCGGGAAGGAATTTGTCATGTCAGAACATAAACATTTTATCATTCATAAACCTTTTGGTTATTTAAGTCAGTTTGCCTGTGACCTGAAAAAGAAAAAACTATTAGGCGAACTTGGTACATTTCCCGCAGGCATAATGGCAATCGGGCGGCTTGATGAAGATAGTGAAGGTCTTTTGCTTTTGACAACAGATGGCAAGACGAGCGAAAATGTACGCAGCAAGAAAGTTGAGAAAGAATATTTTGCTCAGGTTGATGGACAGATCACGGATGAGGCTATTGCGACATTGATGGAAGGAGTTGAAATTGGAATCAGAGATATTAAATATCAAACATTACCATGCAAGGCCTTTAGGTTAGAAGACGATCCCGGCTTTCCACCGCGCACAAGAAAAATTCGTGACGACAGACATGGACCGACAAGTTGGGTTTCGATTACACTGACTGAAGGCAAGAACAGACAAGTAAGAAAGATGACCGCTGCAGCCGGCTACCCTACTTTAAGGTTAGTCAGAGTGAGAGTTGGGAAAAATAATTTAGGAGATTTAAAGCCCGGAGAAATAAAAGAGGTAGAAAATTTTCTATAAATAAATTATTTCACTTTATAGTGAATTCCCCAATAGCGCACTTTATCAACATCTTTAAATTCAGACTTCAGATCGTTCCTGACAATTTTAAAACTGTTATCAATTTCAGGTTTATAACTTCTTAAAACAAGATCTATGATCTGCTGATCTTCCTTTGAACCATAATACAAACCGACTGTTTCCAGAACAATGCTTTTATCATTATAGCTTCCATAGGAAAGTGAATTAAAATAAATATTGGCAAAAATTTCAACCTTATTAATGAATGGAGAATCCTGAGAATAATTTAATTTGTTGTACAAGCATTTTTCATTGTAAGGATTGCTGTGAGCACTTCCGAAGAGTATAACATTAGTATTTTCTGAAACAGAAATACCTCCTTTTATTAATTCCAGAATTCTACTATAATAAGCTTTATCGCGCACGTCCGGTTTTTCGTGCGATTGCAATGCTGCTAAAACAAAATTCGCTTCCTTCAATTTACTTTTCAAAACAGGATCAGCCTGATTAATACTTAACTTCTGAATATATTTCTTGAATGTGTAAAAATCTGCTTCTTCAAGTCCTTGTACTTTTATTCCATAGATAAATGACTTGATTACACTTTGGTCAATACTTGCTGTTTCTAAAACCTTTTTCAATTCATCAAAATACAGTTTAAAAGATTCGAATCTGCCACCGGGCTTTCCCTGGTCATATTCAAAATCAGCACCGATGAAACGGATATTCTTTTTTAATTTCCTAATAGAAAAATAGAATTCGATCTTATACGGATCATTTCTTAGAATAGAATCAACTAAGGTCCGGTTCTTCCCGGAAACATATTGATTAATAAAATAAGTTAATGTAAAAGGAGCTTCAAGAAAAACATTCAACGTATCTGTTGAAGTAAAATTGGCCGTGATCTTTGAAATTACACTATGATATTCAGCATAATTTGTCCTTACTTCATGACATTCCGTAATGAATAATAATTTCCCTCCCAGCGAATCCATTGCAGGAGTGAATGCGTCCGTATCGATAGTTTGCGCACTGCTTTTTCCTGTGACTGAAAATATCAAAAACAGGCTTACTAATAAATGTGCGACATTTAAAGGTTTGTGCATGGTGCTTCTATAAAATACACTCTTTCAGGTTGCGTTACTTCCTGCAAAAAGCAATCTAATCACTATGACAAATAAAATGACACAATATCCACTGCTTTCTTACATAATCGGCTTCTCTTATCTGGATATGACCATTTTAATAATAGCACGGCCTTCTTTTCCTGAAATATGAAGGTAATATGCTCCATTTGAAAGTCCGGCCCAATTGAACGCATTTGAATTATATCCGTCAGTAGTTTGATATTGCTGCTGCTTTACCAGTTTTCCCGTCAGGTCAAAACATTCAAGATTCAAATTTCCTGTACCTATTCCCATATAATCAATAGAAAAATCTCCTGCGTTTGGATTTGGAAAAACACTACATGCAATACCGGTATTTGAAATGGTATTTACATTCGTTACCAATTGTACAGCACGCATAACAGAGCCAATTGCATTGACCTTTCCATTTCCCCAAGTACTATTTCCTCCCGGTGGAATTATTCCTGTATAGCTATCTTTGATTGCTGTCAAAGTGAATATGTCTTTAATTTCCTGTGGTGATAGATCAGGTTTTACTTGTAGTAACAAAGATGTAATACCGGAAACAGCAGGTGAAGACATAGAAGTTCCGCTTAACATACCATATGGATAATAGTGATTATTTGATGTGTCATGAAATCTATTGATAACGAACAAATAACTATCACCGGTAGTCATAAATGAACTGTCGTACGAACTAATAGCAGAACCAATAGTCATACCCGGACCGGCAATATCCGGTTTAATTCTTCCATCTGAAGTAGGGCCATGACTTGAGAACGGAACAAGATCACCTTTCAAGACATAACCTGAATATGAATATGTTTGCGCAAGAATATTTGTCCATTGAATTTTTGAAGCATAAGCTCCAACACTTATAGCAGAAATTGTACTTGCAATGTCAGACACAGTAAGTTCATTATCACCATTTACAACATTTGGTTTATTATAGCTTCTGAATGCTCCATAATAACCTGAAGTATTTGAAACAAAGCTGTTCCACATATTGATCAGTCCATCATTCGCA
>JAYUWA010000633.1:0-8906 GCA_043753795.1 Bacteroidota bacterium
ATATTATTTTGAAAGTTTTTGGGTCCAGAATGTCAAAACCATTTGAGTGAACGATGATCAACTTGCCGTTTTTCATAGATAAGAGCGAAACAGGAGAAGGGTCAGATAAGCCGTCCTTCGGCGAAAAATAACTTATCTTACTTTCAGAAAAATATCCTAATCCTGCGTCCGGCATAGAGAACCATATTTTTCCATAAATGTCTTCTGTAAAGGAATGAACTGAATTGTGGTTCAATGGTAGATTAATGATCTGATCGTTTTCCAGATAATACAAACCATTTTCATCAGTTCCAAACCAGATTCTTTTTTTTGAATCAATGAAAATCGAATACACATAATCATTCTTCAAACGCTTTGAAAATAATGTGTCCTTTACAATTACTGCTGTTTCAGAAGCGCCATCAGAAGTAATCTGAAATTTACTCACACCATTGAACCCGCCAATCCAGATCTCATCACCATCACCGGTAATGGAAAGTATACTAGACTCTTCAATATTTTTCTTTTCATTGAATCGTCTTGCTTTTCCTGTTGCGGGATTAAAACGGAATACTCCTTCTCCTAGTGACCCTATCCAGATAAATCCATACTTGTCTTCATATAATGTAACAATATCTGCGGGCTGATTTGAATCAATAATTCTATATGTCTCTACCTGCAATATTCCGGCAGTGTCTTTATACATGTGTGAAAGTTGCATGTCAGGACAAAACCAAATTCCGCCTTTCTTATCTGAAATTACACAGTGTACATAACTGATCTTGGTATCTTCAATAGTATTGAATGAAATGACCTTGTCGCCACTGGTACGAGTAAGATGAATTGACTCAGCCAGCCATAAATTATTCTCCAGATCTGAAACAATATCAATTGCTTTGTTCTGCAAAGAATTCTCTCTTGTCAACGCCGAACTCTTTCCATATTTATCGTATTTCAATATTCCATTCTCTTCTGTATTTACCCACAGTATTTCATCGACTGATAGAAGAGTATTAATTTGTCCTTTCGAAATTTCCTCCGGCTGAAATACTATTTTGTTATTTGTATAATCAAAGATGCAAATTCCTTTTTCCTGAAACCCAAGCCATAATCGATTGGATTTGTCTAGTGTAAGAGAACGTACTATGTCATCCGGAAGTCCCTGTGAATTCCCAAATGATGTAACCTTCTTTACTCCATTTGAGAACTCTATAAAGTTTATTCCTTCGTCAGTTCCTACACAAATTCGTCCATCAGGTAAAAGTGTCATTGCATAACAATAATCATCAGAAAGATTGTCGTCGTGATCAAAATTATACATCATTCCTTTCTCAATGCAATAAACCCCTTCGCCTTTAGTTGCAAAAAAGAGTGCACCGGATTTGTTTTCCACAAATGCACTGATCGCTGATTTTGGAAAACCTTCCTGCGGATCGTAACTTGAAATTGTTCTTCCGTTGATCTTAACAAGTTTTCCATTGTCAAATCCTACCCAGATGGTGCCTGACTTGTCTTCATAGATCGCTGTAACAATTGCCGGAGCTAAGCTATCGCTGCCATTGAGCTTGGAAAAATTGATTCCATCAAAAGTGAAAATCCCTTTATCGGTACCGGTCCAGATCAATCCTTTGCTATCACGGAAAAGTTTTGTGAATTTTGGTCTGACTCCTTCTGTACGGATATCAAACGATTTTGAAAGTGTGTGTTGCGCACTCGTGTCAATAGCAAGAAAAGAGAATATGATCCCGGTTAGAAATCCTTTGAGAGAAGAGGTCAATTTGTAGTTTTTTTCTTCAGTTGTGCTGAAATCTCAACGCTGATCTCACTGGAGACCTTTTCATGAACAACTTTCGGTACTTTTATATTGTGATCACTTAAGGCAACTGTAAAGTGAGATTGGATTGTTATAATTCCATTTTTAATTATAACATCAGCTCTTATGATTCTTTCATGTTCAACTCCATGGATCCATAACTTGCCTTTTGCTCTTATCTCAAATTTACCGTCTTTTTTAAGTTCAATGTCTTCAATGATCTTTCCCAAGAAAGTCGCTTGAGGAAATTTTTCAGATTCTAAAAACTTTTCATTGAAATGTTCTTGTTGCAAAGCACTGTTAAAACCATGAAATGTTCGGATCTTTACTTTAAAGACAAATGTTTTTTTCTCTTCATCTATAATTCCTTGCATTTCTTCAGAACTTGCCCGAATCAGCTCTTGTTTTGATTCTGATTTGAAAGAAATTTTTCCGGTATTGGTGTAGTACAATGGAGTTAACTGCGCTATTGCTGCGGTAGAAAAAAGAAACAAAATTATAATCAATATGCGCATAGTTGAATCATTTCCTCGTAACAAAAATACCACTTTTAAAATGAACACTCACTATTTTTCACCTTCTATGATTAAAATCAATATTCAATCGTTTGTTGAGCTCCCGGTTTCTTCTTTTCACCATGCTTTTGGAAAACTTGTCGGAAGATCCGCTCAGTAGCACCGGTGTTTTGTTGCACATAATATGCAGCAGACTTACCTGTTAATTCAAGATAGTCAACATCTGTCAGCAATTTTTTCATTAGTCGTTTACCATCAATGAAATCCTTAACACTGAATGCACTTTGACTGGCTATCAATTCATGCGCTTCCTTGAATTTCTGAAATTCCGGTCCAAAGAAAATAGGTTTTCCATGGGCTGCCGGCTCCAGTATATTGTGAATACCATTGTTGAATCCACCGCCTACCCAGGTTAATGTTGCATACTTGTAAGCAGAAGATAGTATTCCAATAATGTCTACAATCATGATCGCAGAATTTTTGTTCATGGTCTTATCGGAATACAAGGTTACGCTCTTGGGATTTGCCTGGTTAATTATTTTATTTTTCAATTGCTGAATTCTATGTGAAGATACTTCATGTGGTACAAGAATCAATTTCAAATTATTTTGATCAAGTGCATGAAACATTTTTAAAAGAATCTCTTCATCATCAGGCCAGGTACTTCCGGCAACTATGACTTTATTATTTTCTGTGAATTCTTCAATCCGTTGAAGTGGCTTAGATTCAGTTGCAACTTTATAGACTCTGTCAAAACGAGTATCACCGGAAATTGAGCAATTTGTGATCCCTATTTCTGACAATAACCGCATCGAATTTTTATCCTGTAAAAAAATGTGTGAAATTTTTTGAAGCAATTTCCTGAAAAATGATCCGTACCATTTAAAAAATGCCTGCTGCGGTCTGAAGATAGCCGATGCTATATAGATAGGCTTACCGGTCTTGTTAATTTGAATTATGAAGTTATACCAAAATTCATATTTAATGAAGACTGTTTTTGACGGTTGTAAAAGTTTTATAAAGCGTCTGGCATTTTTATTCGTATCGAGAGGTAGATAAGAAACAAAATTAACTTCCTGATAATTTTTTCTGATCTCATAACCCGAAGGGGAGAAGAAGGTTAACAGAATAAATGCTTCCGGAAATTCTTTTCTGACTTTTTCAATCAATGCCCGGCCTTGTTCAAATTCGCCAAGCGAAGCACAATGAAACCAGAACCGTTCTTTACCTTCAAATTCGGAAAGTTTTTGCTCCAGATTTTTATACAAACTACTACGACCTTTGATCCATAATTTCGCTTTGCTGTTTCCAAAGAAACCTGCCAGGTTAATTGCTAAATAATAACATCTAATGACCAGGCTGTAAATGATCTGCATTACTAGTCAATATAGAATTTATCAGCGACTCTTTTGTATAATGGAAAGACCCAGCCGGCCTTGAAACCAATTAAAATGTCTGTCCGGCTTTTATCATCTTTCAATCCTGTGTCAAAATTTATATCACGCTTATTCTTTGTAAACCCTTCAGTAAATTCAAAACCTGCGAAGAAATTTACAAGTCTCTTGTTGCTGAAATTTATATATCCGATAAATTGATTTGCGAAAAGACCACTTGACATTCTGTCAAAACCTCTTCGTTTGTCACCTTCCAGCCATGGAACCGGACTTCCCGGTGTATCGATATAGATTCTATGTTGCATATATCCTCCGCCAAAACTTGCAAGAAGGCCGCTGTTTTTATTCGGGCCAAAGATTGGAAATATTTTACCTGCTTTTAAATTGAAACGCATTCCTCTCTGACTTAGTGTTACAATGGCATATTGTCCGGCGCCATCTATAATATATCCGTCAGGAGTTTTGTAATTATCAAGAATTGTGTTTTCTCTAACTTCATCGCTGAATAAAAAATTACCTTCAATACCAAGTAACCAGTTTGATTTTAGTTTCCATTGGAAAGTTCCGCCGATAGAAAAGTTTGGGCCGAATCTGTCTGCCATATCTGCTGCTGGAATTTCATAGCTAAATGTAGCGCCAATCATCGGAAATGAGATTGATGAATCCCGGATGCTGTATTGAGCATGAACATTACCATACAAAAGAAATCCGATAATCAGTGCCGGTATTTTTTTCATCAGTTTGTATTATTTATTTTAGGTGCTACCGTCTTAAATTTTTCGGATTCTCCTCTTGGAATGGATAAAGATTTGAATTCTCTTTGTTTTAAATGCTTGCAAAGAAATACAATCTGTCCGCAATGATAAGCGTAATGCGTTAACTGCCGATGGATAGCGCGCAAAACGGTATGATCTTCATTTCTTATGGTAACAATTTTTTGAAGATCGTTCTGCTCTAATGAATTCAAAGTGTTGAAGACACAGTTCCAGCCTTTTTCCCAGTACTCCATTATTTCTTTTCTGGAATTGAACGAGTCGATAAATTCAGTGTCTCTGTTTCGGTGTGGCTTCTCTCCATCAGTTGTAAGGAAATCAGTAAACCGGCTCAGCATATTGCCTGCTAAGTGTTTTACAATTATTGCAACATTATTAGACCCTTGATCAGGATGCTCATGAAATTGCAGATCAGAAATTTGTTCCATAGCTTTTTCTGCATTTGATTTTAAGCCGTGAAAACTTTTCAAGGATTCGACTAAATACAATTCAGCAACTGTTGTGGTCATGTTGTTTTTATTTGAAGATCATCAGCATTGAATTGGTAAGGTAACATATTGCCAATACTGTTTGCGATCAGAACTTTTCCGGCCTCACCGGCCATGATCAATCGGATATCCTGCTTATAACGATGCTCGTACTCTGCTATTGCCTGTCTGCAAGCACCGCATGGAGTGATCGGTTTATTGACATGAAAATGGTCCGAATTTGCAGTAATTGCAATTGCCCGGATTTTAACGTTTGGATAATTTGCACCGGCAGCAAAAATTGCTACTCGTTCAGCACATAAACCTATTGGATATGAAGCATTTTCCTGATTATTTCCTCGCAGAATAATTCCATTTTCAAGCATTATGGCTGCACCGACATGGAAATGCGAGTAAGGTGCATATGCCTTGTTCATACTGGCTTTTGCTTCAATCAGCAATTCTTGGTCTTCTTTATTGAGTTCATCCATGCTTTCATATTCGGTCAAATTGCAATGAATTTCTACGTTTTTCATATATTTTTAATTAAAAAAGGAGTTAAATGTACAAAATAGAAATGTCTTTATCGCTTTTGGAATGGGAATTTATTAGAACGATAACGCTAAATCATGGCCAAGCAATTATTGGCTGTAATTCAACAAATAATTACAGTTAAGGCATTGTAATTGATAAAATGGAAACAACATTTTATCCTTAATTACGTATTGTGGATTACTATGGCTTCTAGCCGAATTATTAACCAAATTAATTGGCATCTTTGTGCCCTTAAATTCTGATAAATGAAATCAATCAACACGATTAGTCTTCTGATATTCATGACATTGTCTGTCACTTTTTTATCCGGATGTACTAAGGATGCCGGAGAAGGTGGTACAAGTACGATCAAGGGTAAAATTCTTGTCTATGACTTTGATGCCAGCTTTCAAGCGGTAGTTGATACTTATCCGGCGATAGATCAGGATGTTTTCATCATCTATGGCGATGATCATTCGACATACGATGAGAACTATAAAACATCATTTGATGGAACTTTTGAATTCAAATTCTTACAAAAAGGGAAATATAAACTCTTTGCATACTCTAAAGATTCGACCGGAGCAGCTTCAGGAAACCTTAACTCAAATAGTCCGGATGTAGCAAAATTTGCTGAGATCGAGATCACAGCCAATGGTTCGGTCGTAACCACTCCCGATATTATAATTTTAGATAACAACTATTGATACCTATGAAATTGAAAATCGCTCTTGTAGCATTTTGCTCTTTCTTAATTGTTTTGTCTGCATCTGCGCAAAGCAAAAAAGACCTGAAAAAGAATAAAGTAAAATCGGTTCGTGAAGTTGAAACAACTATAGTAAGCGGTAAAGAATTTACTGCCGACAATTCGTTTTTCAGGTATGATGAAAATAATGAGATCATCGAAGAGATCGATTACGATTCTGAAGGGAAAGTTAAAATGCACAATACATACATCTATAATAAAAATGGAGATAAGATCGAAGAGGTTGTTTATAATAGTGAGGGAAAGATCAAGAAGAAAAAAATATTCAAATACAATTCAACCGGTGACAGGATTGAAGAAATTCATAATGATCCTGCCGGTAACTTGCTGCAAAAATCTACTTATGCTTACAATGCCAATGGCGATAGAATCACTGAAGTTACAGTTGATGCAAAAGGAAATGTGATTGAAAAAGCATTTCTTATCTACGATAAACGCGGAATGAAAATTCAACGCAAAGCAGTTGATGCAAAAGGTGCTCTTATTTCAGATAAAAAATATATTTACGAATACTGATTTGGAAAATTTGGACAGCATACTCAGTGGTTTTGATCCCATCACTCTGAAGCAGATGGATGGTGTTGCTCTGCAAGACAGATTGGACACTAAATTCATGTTCAAGAATGATTTGTTGCCTGCTTTACTTGAAAGAATGAAGAAAAATTATTTCGTTCTTGAGATAAAGGAGAAGCGATACAACCATTACGAAACATTGTATTTCGATACAGCTGAATTCGGATTGTATCTCAGACATCATAATGGCAGGGTCAACCGGTATAAATTCCGTTCCCGCAGATATGTCGAATCGGATCTCAATTTTTTCGAGATAAAATTTAAGAACAATAAGGGCCGTACGATCAAAGAACGGATTAAAAAGAATGAAATCATAAAAAATATCTGCGATACTTCAAGCGAGTTTGTCAAAAATATCTCAAATATTGATCCGGATACACTCGAACCAAAACTATGGGTGAACTATCGACGTATGACTTTCGTGAACAAACATTCAGCGGAACGTTTAACGATCGATACTAATCTGACATTCATTGACGACAAGAACAACGTCTTATATAAAGGATTGGTAATCGCAGAATTGAAACAAGGCGGTGCGAATGAGAAGAGTCCATTCAATGCTTTAATGCGTGAATATTCAGTTCAGCAGAAATCAATCAGCAAGTATTGCCTTGGAGTTATCACATTAAACGAAACAATAAAGAAGAATAATTTCAAACCCACACTTTTGTACCTTAATAAACTACTGAAAGCATCATGAACGACGCAATGAATCAATTTGAACTGTTCGATAAATTGTCGGACAAATTTTTCTGGAGACTACTAATAGACGTTTTATCAATGGTCGTATTGGTGAGATTTATCTATTTCCGGATATATAAGAAAAAGGATTACCTCTTTACGTTTTTCCTTTTTAATATTATCATTTTCATCATCACGTATCTGATGAACAAAGTAGATATGTCTCTGGGTGCTGCATTCGGTTTATTTGCAGTGTTCTCAATGCTACGTTACAGGACAGAAGGGATCTCTACAAAAGATATGACTTATCTATTCATTGTAATTGCAATCGGGTTGATATGCGCAGTGAGTAAAGGAACATATTTCGAATTGGCTCTGATCACCTCAATACTTATCGCCTTTACATATGCACTAGATGGAAACTGGCTGGTACGTAATGAACTTGTTAAAACTATTCAGTATGAAAATATTGAATTTATTAAACCTGAGAATTACAATGCATTGATCGACGATCTGAAGAAACGTACCGGTTTGAATATTCACCGTGCAAGTGTTAACAGAATTGATTTCCTGAAAGATATTGCCGTAGTGAAAATTTACTACTATGAAGATAGTATGCCTAAAGTTTCTATTAAAAAATGAAGTTAAGACCATCCCTTATCGTAATTATTACTTTGTGCTTGCTGGCAACTTCCGGCAATGCACAAATTGATGATACACGTTTATGGGCGGGAATTACTCTAAAACATAAATTAACGAGAAAGCTCTCAGCTTCTGTAACTCAGCAGTTACGACTGGATCATGATATTTCTGAAGTTGATCAGCTCTTGTCAGAAGCAGGAGTAGAGTATGAGCTAAAGAAAAATTTTAAAGTATCTTTGAATTACAGATTTATCAATAAGAATGAAGAAACGTATTATGGAAAGTCACATAGATTCTACGTAGATGTTTCATATAAATACAAACCTAAGCGAATTTCTTTAACCCTACGCGAAAGAATTCAGGAAGAATATACTTCCATCTATAGCTCCGAACGAGGTAAAATTCCTGAATGGCTTTTGAGATCCAAACTTGCAATTTCTTATGATACTGAAAAGCGATATAAGCCTTATGCTTCCGTTGAAATGTATTATCTGATCGACAATGCCAGAGAAGAAGGTGAAGGAATAAATCGTCTGAGATATGGAGCAGGAGTAGAATATGAATTCAACCGCGTACACGCTTTAGACCTTGGTGTTATTTTTCAAGACTATCTTATTGACCAGACAAATAACTTTGTCTATTCTATTAGTTACACTTACACCTTGTAACTAATAACTAGTCAATCCTCAAAAAGTCCTGAAACCCTCGTCTATCAACAGTTTTGATTGATAAAGGTTGATAAAAATTTGCAAAAAAAGGAGGAGAAGAT
>JAYUWA010000634.1:0-8886 GCA_043753795.1 Bacteroidota bacterium
GGTTCAACTTATTATTGGGATATAACAAATGGTTCTTATGCATTGGGCCCGGTCGGAACGTTCAATAGTTTTATCTGGGGTTCACCCGGACCGGGAACAGTAACAGTTTATGAAGTGAGTTCAGCAAATTGTACCGGGCCGATAGATACACTTAATGTAACTGTAAATCCAAAACCGATTGCGCCGGGAATTTTAGGCAATACATTGATCTGTGACAATACCTCTGAAATATTTATTCTAAATTCTCCGACAACCGTAGGTTCAACTTATACTTGGAGTGCAGACACTGCAACTTCTTCAACATTAAACCTGACTCAGGATACATTGTCAGTTGTATGGGGAACTGCGGGAACAGGAGTGATTACAGTATTCGAAACAAATTCATTCGGTTGTAACAGCGATACATCCGTTTATAACATTACGATCAATGCACATCCAATAGCATCTATACTTCCGGATTCATCTGCGATATGTAACAATTCTTCGTTTCAGGTTTTCGGAACAATTAATACAGGAACGCAATATTGGTTCAGTGATGGCGGCGGAACATTCGACGACACATTGTTGTTAGCACCTACCTATACTCCTTCTGCAACAGACACAGGATACATACATCTGTATATGGTGTTATCGAATTTCCCGTGTGCAAATGATACAGCAGAAATGGCATTGTATGTTTCTCCTGCACCAGTATTAGTTGCAACTGCAGCGCAAGGAACAATTTGTTACGGTCAGCAGGATACGTTGAATGCAACTGGTGGTTCAAGTTATCTGTGGGGACCAAATGGTGAAACTGATAGTACGATCTATGTCAGTCCGCTTGTAACAACTACATATTACATTGATGCAAGTAACATTTATGGTTGTACTTCCAACGATTCAATCACTGTTACGGTAATTCCCCCGGGTATTCCTGCAGCAGGGAATGATCAGTTGTTATGTATCGGTGATACGATCATTTTAAATGGTACGCAGCAGAATGCAGGTGGTGTTATCTGGACAACTGCAGGTGATGGAACCTTTTCCCCGGCCGATAATGTACAGGATGTTGGATATTCCCCGGGAACGAATGATACAACTTCAGGTTCAGTAATGATCTTCTTAACCACAACAGGTGCTTGTTTGAATTTGCAGGATACTGTTATGCTTACAATTTCTTATCCATCATCAGTAGAAGCAGGAAATGATACATTGATCTTAACTGACAATGGAGTTACAATTCCATTAGCGCCGGTAGTAACGAATGTAAGTGGTGTTACCTGGACGACTACCGGTACAGGAACATTCTCTCCTAGTGATACAAGTTTGAATGCAACTTATACTCCGTCAACGGAAGATTATACATTGGATTCAGTTGCTTTGACAATTACAACTACCGGTGGATGCGGTGCAACGACAGATTACTTAGTTGTTGAATTTTCTCCGTTCACGGTACCAAATGTGTTTACGCCATATCCATCAAGTCCCGGACAGAATGATTATTTCGTTATCAAGAACATTCCGGCAAATACAAAATTATTCATTTATGATCGTTGGGGATTGCTTGTTTTCAGAAGTGAATATTACAGAAATGATTGGGATGCCTTTGGATTAAAATCTGATGTATATTATTATGTCATCGATATTCCAAGTCCGGCTAAAACGTTTCATGGTGCGGTGCAGGTGATACGGGCGGAGGATAATTGATTTTAGATTGAGCACTGCTTTAATTTTTTAACACGGAGGAAGAAGAGAAAAAAAGGGAGAAAAAAAAGAAATCTTTATTTCTCCCTTTTTTTCTCTTCTTCCTCTGTGTTAAATTTTAATTTAAGATGTCCTCACCATCAACTTCTCCGCAAATGTTACCAGCAATTCTTTCCTCTCATCAGCAACCTGTATTACCTTCAAATGCTTCATAGCTTCCTGAAAATACTGATCCATTTTTTGTTCTGCCTGTTCTTTGATCTTTAATTCGTCGTAAATAGAAATGACAGTTTTCACTTTATCTTCTGCGTTAAAATCTTTTTGATTTAATAAAAATGTTAATTGTTCAAGTTGTTTTCCTTTAGCCTGTTCGCAAGCAGAGATAAGTAGAAAAGTTTTTTTATTCGAAATAATATCTCCGCCAACTTGTTTGCCGAATTTTTCAGCATCGCCATAAGCATCAAGGATATCATCCTGTAATTGAAAAGCGATTCCAAGTTTTTTTCCGAAGTGATAAATGTTTTCAATGTCTTTGTCACTTGCATTAGCGCAAATCGCACCGATAGCCAGAGATCCCCCGAGAAGTACTGCCGTCTTGAGAGCGATCATTTCGAGATATTCATCTAAGCTTACGTTGTCGATTGACTCATAATTCATGTCGTATTGCTGTCCTTCGCAGACTTCAATGGCAGTCTTCATAAACAAATCCATGACCTTGCGGAGATGTTTGTCGTTGACCATCATCATTAGCTGACATGACTGAACAAACATTGTGTCGCCTGAAAGTATAGCGACATTTGCATTCCATTTTTCATGCACCGTTGCTTTTGATCTGCGCAATGGAGCCTTGTCCATGATATCGTCATGCAGCAAAGTAAAATTGTGGAACACCTCAATTCCTAAAGCCGGTGAAATTACGTCTTCGGGATTTCCGCCAAACATTTCATTGCTCATCAGTAACAAAGCCGGACGCATTCTTTTACCACCCAGATTGAGCATGTATTGAATAGGGTTGTAAAGCTCAGCAGGTTTTTTATCGAGCTCAAGGCTTGAGAGGCCTTTTTCGATTAGTTCCTGGAAATGTGAGAGGCTTTGCATTTGACAAATGTAGACTTTTGGTTTATCTAGAACAAAAATTCCATTAAAAGGTTGTGTTGCTATGAATTTTTAAAACATAGAGAACATAGAGTTCACAATGAGGTCATAGAATTTGTCAGGGTTTATAAAATATGAAGTGGATATTATATCTCGATTCAACCCCCTTTCGGACACAAAAAAGTCCATAGAATTTCTATGGACTCATTGTGAACTCTATGGTCTCTATGTTTTATTTTTATTGTAGTACATACTGACTATTCTTCAAAATCAAATTCAACCCCTCTTCCAGCGAAGTAAAATCATGTTTCAAAAGATCCTTCATCTTTGTTACATCCGGACGACGGCGAGTCATATCACCTTCGGCAAGAGCCGGTAGATGAACAATTGCAGATCGGGAATTGGTATGTTTGATAATGAATCTCGCCAGTTCAAGCATTGTCATTTCATTATCGGAACCAATGTTGGCAACATCATTAACAAGTAAATTGTTGTAAAAAGCATTCATCGTAGCATCAAGATGATCTTCGATGAAACAGAATGTTCTTGTTTGCGAGCCATCACCGTAAATAGTAATGTCTTTGTCTTTCAAAGCAGCAATGAGGAATTTCGAAATAACGAAATCAGAGCTTTGTTTAGGACCGTAAGTATTGAACAAACGGAAGATCGTAAAGTCAAGATCGTATTCACGTTTGAAAGAGCGGAGGTACGCTTCGCCGACATTTTTCACGATAGCATAAGGCAAACGGGAATTCAGCGGCGTTGTATATTCATTCTGTGGAAATTCAACAGGCTCGCCATATACTTCAGAAGAAGAAGTATAGAATACTCTTTTCACTCCAGTATTTTTGGACAGATTAAGTACGTTGTTGATTCCTGTCATATCATTCAAAACCATTACCGGATTTGCAAGAGTTCTTTTAACACCGACAACAGCAGCGTAATGAAATACATAATCGAAACGATATGCATGAAAGATGCTCGACAGATCCATCAGATCATTAGCGTCAGCTTTGATGAACTTCACATTCTGATGAACAGACTTTGGAACCTTGGAAAGAGACCCTGTTAAAAGATTATCAACGATAACAACATAGTTGTCGGGATCACGGGCAAGACGTTCAGCGAGCGAGCTGCCGATAAATCCTGCGCCACCTGTTACGAGTATAGTTCTTTTCATAGTTCTTGGTTATTTACCAAAGTTTAAAATTTAAGTAACATGGCAAACTTCTTTTTTACAAACGTCCCATTCCATGGGGTGAAAGACTGCCTAATGTTTACTAAAGTTTAATTCTCCGGTAGTGATAGCAAATATTTGCCATAACCGCTTTTTACGAGTGGTTCGGCAATAGTGCGTAATTGTTCTTTTGATATATATCCTTGTCGGTATGCTATTTCTTCAATACATCCGATCTTTAATCCTTGTCTTTCTTCAATTACCTGAACAAATTGTCCGGCCTGCATGAGAGAAGCAAATGTTCCGGTGTCGAGCCATGCAGTTCCTTTATCGAGTATGCCGACTTTCAGGTTACCTTTTGCAAGATAGACTTTATTGACATCGGTGATTTCATATTCGCCGCGCGGACTAGGTTTAAGATTTTTTGCAATATCGATCACAGAATTATCATAGAAGTATAATCCGGGAACAGCATAATTTGATTTTGGTTTCAGAGGTTTTTCCTCTATGCTGATCGCTTTGTTTTCTTTGTCGAATTCAACTACACCGTAACGTTCCGGATCACTGACGTGATAAGCGAAAACAATTCCGCCATCGGGGTTAATATTGCTTTGAAGTACTTGCTGCAATCCTGTACCGTAGAAAATATTGTCACCAAGTATAAGCGCTACTTTATCTTTTCCGATAAATTTTTCACCGATTACAAATGCCTGTGCAAGTCCGTTCGGAACAGCTTGTTCGGCGTATGAAAATTTACAACCTAGATTTTCTCCATCACCGAGTAATCTCTGAAAATGTGGAAGATCGTGTGGAGTAGAAATAATAAGGATTTCGCTGATACCGGCTGTCATTAGGATCGACAGCGGATAATAGATCATCGGTTTATCGTACACGGGCATGAGCTGCTTGCTCATTGCCAGTGTCAAAGGATGTAAACGGGTTCCGGATCCACCGGCTAGGATTATGCCTTTCACTGTTTTTTGATGAAATTTGACCTTTTTGGGACAAATGCAATTAGGGCAAAATACGAAAAAAGGGTGGAATTGTTCGGTTTTAGAGGTTTTAACACTAGGTCAGTATTAGGATAAGGGTATAACCTTAATTTTTTTTGTTAGTATAAGGGTATAGCCTTATATTTATATATAAATGATAAGGTTATAACCTGATGAAAATTCAACAACACAAATTACTAATTGAACAGATTGATCGTAGATTCAAGAGCGCTGAAGTTTTAAAGCAAATGAATCAACCCGATAAAGGTTGGATTAAATCAATTCGAACAGCATTGAAAATGTCGTTACGGCAACTCGGCAATAGGATGGGTATTTCTGCACAAAGTGTAATGGAAATAGAACAACGTGAAGTTGATGGATCCATCACATTAAAGTCACTTAAGGAAGCAGCAAATGCAATTGAGATGAAGTTGGTGTATGCAATTATTCCCAAAAATGATAATTTGGAAATGATCATTGAAAAAAAGGCAAATGAAATTGCACGGGAGATAGTATTACGAACTTCGCATACTATGCGACTTGAAGACCAGGAGAATTCTGATGAAAGAATTGAAAAAGCAATTCGGGAAAAAGCAAAAGAAATAATTGATACAATGCCAAAATACTTATGGGATTAGATATAGAATACATCGATGGACAAACGCCTCTTGACGATGATGAGAAAGAAGGTCTGCTAATTAAAACAATTGCCACCAGAGGCGATTTGGATGAGTTCGAGCAGCAAAACATAGAGTTAGCTATCGAATGGACAATAAAGACAAAATTTAAAAAGGAAAATATTTTCACTGAAGAATTTGTCAGACAACTTCATAAAAAAATGTATGGCAATGTATGGAAGTGGGCAGGCGAGTTCAGGAAAACAGAAAAAAGTATAGGAATTGACCCGGTAAAAATAGGCATTGCATTGAAACAACTAAATGATGATGTTTTATTCTGGATCGATAAGAAAATCTATTCTGAAGAGGAAATAGCGATTCGATATAAACATTCAATTGTAAAAATTTATTGTTTCGCAAATGGAAATGGAAGACATTCGCGATTAATGGCAGACATAATAGTAAATAAAATTTATTCTAAACCTGTTTTTAACTGGGGAAAAACTTCTTTGAGTAATAGTATTGAACAGAGAAGTAGATACATAAAAGCTCTCAAAGAAGCTGACAATGGAAATATACAGATGTTGATTTCCTTTGCCAAGGGAAAGTGATTTTATTGTCAGTTCATTTGAAATTTAAGCAATGAATTGTAAAACTGATTATCATTTATTTTGAATCTGCGCTTCAATTTTATTAATTGCTATTTCTAACTCTTTAACGCTGATACTGATTTCGTGAATCTCTTCATGATTGTCAGAAAAATTTATAATAATTTTATTTGAAGGAATTATTTGTCCAAACCATAATGCTAATATACCAGGTAGTGTATAGGACCTGTCTATAGAAATTGATTTTATTTCTTTCAGATAAACTGTTTTAGGTGAATTCCAGATAGGAAGAAGTGAATAATAACCAAAGATAAATTTATCGGAATAGATAAACATTTTGTCATATCCTATTTTCAGGATTAACAAAACAAAAATTATCATTACAATCGATGTTACAGGAATATTTTCTTTGTAATTATAAATTGCTGTTAAAAGTATCGCCATGCAAAATGCTCTAAACAACCAGATTACAAAAACTGTGCTCCAGTTAAAAGATTGATAGATCTTTATACTTTGGTCTTTATTGATATTTTTTTCTTGCATTCACAACTAAGATCAAAATAGTCATTTACAAATGCGGCCTCCCATTTTCATCCGTATCTCTCCGAATTTGTAAATCATCCAATTCCACATCTTCATCTTCATCAAACATCTGTATCAATTGTTCTTTCATGAAAGCGCGAGTGATAATTCTTTTTTCAAGTGAAAGTAATAGAGTAGGAAGGAAGATCAGATTGCTGATCATGCCTATAAGTAAAGTGATAGAAATTAAAACCCCAAGAGCAGCAGTTCCACCAAAACTTGATGCAGTAAAGATGAAGAAGCCGGAGAATAGAATCACCGCTGTATAGATCATTCCCGGACCGGTTTCATAGATAGCATTGGAAACTGTTTTAGAAATACTTCCGCCGTGTCGTCGTAACTCCTGCCGGTACTTGGTGAGAAAATACATTGTGCCGTCGGATGCAATTCCGAATGCAATGGAGAAAATAAGAATTGTAGATGGCTTCAATGGAATATTAAAGTAACCCATCATTGCTGCAGTAAGAAGCAACGGCGACATACTCGGGATCAATGCAATGATGACCATGCGGAACGACATGAACAAAGTGAACATCACAGTTCCGATAAATAATATTGCAAGTAAAATACTTTCTTTCAGATTCAGCAAAAGGTAATCGTTGTTCTTCAAAAAGATAATGGAGTTTCCTGTGAGTGTAACATCATAATCTTTCGGGTCAAAAATACTGTCAATACGCGGCCGTATCTCTTCAAGCAAAGCTTTCATTTTTATTGAACCAATATCAGCAACCTGAAAACTGATCCGTGTCGATTGTTTTGTGCTGTCAAGGATCGACTTGAACATTCGCTGATTGTCTTTTGCTTGTGTTGCATATCCTGCAAGTCGTCCAAGTTCCTGAATATTTGGAATGATGTAGTACTTCGGATCATTGTCATTCAAGCCTTGATATGAAAATTTAATTCCTTCTGCAACAGAGACAGGTTCGCTAAATTCCGGATAGTTGGCAAGAACTTTTTGTACGCGATTGATCTTGTAAAGCGTTTTTAATTCTAATGCGCCTTTAGGTTTTTTTGTATCGATGGCAATTTCAAAAGGAAGAACACCTCTGAAATTTGATTCGAAGAATTTTAGATCTCTGTAGATGACATCTTTTTTTGGCAGATCATCAACTACAAATCCCACCGTTGTTATTTGCATCATTCCAATCACACAAACCACGATAATTATTGTTACACTCAAATAGATCCGTGGTCTGTAGGCATGAACCCAATGATCGATCTTGCCTAAAATTTTGTTTAAGGTTCTTCTGTCCAGGTGACTTATCTGTTTCGGCGAAGGGGGCGGAAGGTAACTGAACACAAGCGGTATCAATACTAGCGAGATAAGATACGTGATCATGACATTGATACTTGCTATGATTCCGAATTCAATGAGTACGTCGCTGTGAGTGAATGCGAATACTAAAAATCCGATCGCAGTAGTTAGGTTTGCGAAAAAAGTTGATACGCCTATTTTGTAAATTGAACGTGCGAGAGCTTTTACTTTGTTGCCATGTTTTGCAAATTCCTGTTGATATTTATTGAGGAGTAAAATGCAATTTGGTAAGCCGATAACAATGATCAGTGGTGCGATCAGACTTGTTAATATTGTAATTTTAAATCCGAACAATTCCAACGTTCCGAATGACCAGATCACACCGAGCACGACAACGATCATCGGAAAAAGCACTGCGTAGAAACTTCTGAAGAAAACAAAGAGGATAAATGCCGTTACAACAAATGCAAGGATCATGAACATCTTCATTTCAGCAAGGATCTTTTGCGAAACGGCTGTTCTTATGTATGGCAGTCCGGAATAATGCAGATCGATATTGTGAGTGGCAGAAAATTTCTCACTCATTTCTTTCACATGATTCACTATATCGATCCGGCTTTTGGTATTTAATTTTTCCTGATCAAGGGTAATGGCCATTAAGGTTACTTTCGTCTCCGGATTATAGAGAAGTCCTTCGTAAAATGGCAAGTTGGCGATTTCTTCTTTCAGACTATCAACTTCAGCTTGCGTAGTTGGACGGGATTTTATAAGCGGTTTGAAATCGAGTTTGTGAAGACTGTCGTTGCGTGTAACATGAAAAGCGCGGGCAATAGAAATCACTTCCTGGATGCCTTCGATGGATTTGATGTTATTGGTT
>JAYUWA010000635.1:0-8879 GCA_043753795.1 Bacteroidota bacterium
CTATCCCATCAACAAAACCGTCTCCATTTAGATCGGTTATTATATAGCCAAATGCTCCTGCTAGATTGTCAATATCATAGAGAATAAAATCATCTACATCAATAAATCCATCCTGGTTCATTTCTCCACTATAAGCCTTTGCCACATTATTATCCTGATTACAATTTAAAGTTGCAAAATTAATTTCTGTCAAATCAAAATTATTCGAATCCGGTTCAGTTAAAATTTCATTCCGGCTGTAAATTCCAAAGGTGTTTCTAAATCTTACATAAGGTATGAGCATTTGTCCGGACAGCGATAGAGGTACATCCAAATTTCCATAGCCATCAGTTCCAACAACAACTCTTGTGCAATAAACTGAATTATTTGTCAATGGATCTATGAAAGCAAAAAGGACCGTATCGCAAATCATTGGATGGAGAACCGGGTCAATTACTGCCACCATAGTATTAGTTGCATCTCTGTAAAACCCTTCAGAAAATGCCTTAAATGTAATTTGAGTAGTTTGTGAAAAAGAAAAATTTGATATAACAGATAAAATGAATGCCAGTAGTTTTTTCATAATGCCTTCAATTTAAAAATTAAATGTGACAAATTAAAATTTTTCGAAAACAATGCAGAATTATTTGCTGCATTCCTCCAGATAAGGCGTAAGGTTTTTTATTTCATTTTCAGAAGCGATCGTCTTCGCATAAAGAAAATCTTTACAAGCTAAATCTTTTTGTTTCAGTCTTAATTCTATTCTGCCCCGTGTAATGTATACTCTGACCAATTTTTAGTTTTTGCTTATCGCCCTATTCACATATTCTAAAGACTCATGAAAATTACAACTTTGCATTTCTATTTCAGCCAATTCATTTAATGAAATGGCGTCTCCCGGAAAATCGATTATTAAAGATTTCAAATCAGCTTTCGCTTCTGCCGTGTCGCCCAGCTCAAACTTTAACATTGCTATTCCAGATCTCGCACTCCAATTTTTATGCAATATTGTAGCTTTATTGTTCAATGCAAAAACATCATCAGGAACCATTTTCAACACTTTATTATAAAATAGTATTGCAGAACCGGTTTACTAAGGTGTTGCTTTACCACACCCAAATTACCTCATATATTAATTAACAATAACCTTTTTCACAACATCTCCCTCACCCTTTATCTTCAGGAAATAAATTCCTTTAGATAAAAATCCCAACTGCAATTTAATAGAATTAGAGTCAGGAACAATTTTTTTCAAAACAATTTTTCCAAAAATGTCTACAAGCTCAATCTCCTTTATATTAGAAGAAATAATATTCAACTCATTACTTGTTGGATTCGGATAAATGTAAACAACATCTTGTTTCGCAGTTTCATTAACTCCAACAGGAAATGCCACTGTACTAGTAACCGTATTGGTAACAACAGGCGAATTGAAATCAAAATAAATCCTGGCAGTATTACTAATTTGTGTTCCAACTGTAAGACCGGAATTCAACTTGATTTTATAACGTACATAGCCATGACTATTCGGCTCATCATTTGTGCTGTCCGGTAAATTGATCTCTGCAAAATCAAACAGAATTTTATTCCCATTAAGATGAGTGGTCATATCGTGACTGTTTGCAATCAAAGTAAAAGTTGAGAGTTGTAAATTCGAGTCAAGCGTATCGACAATATATATGTGTTGTGCAAGAGCAGTTCCTGTGTTCTGGAAATGGATAGTATAGGTAAGCCACTCCTGATCTGTAGCAATATCGCCTCCCGGAAAAACATCTTTTATATTTGGATCGTAACTATTGCCAATCACAAAACAACTCTGAAGTGAATTATTCCCGGAATTATTGTCTCCGGAAAGCGGTGATACATTCACATCTATACAAACAGTATCTCCATTCTGAGCTGTTGTATCCGAAAGTAAAATAATTCTGAAGTCATTTGTGAAATTTATCGTTCCAAAATCTCCTATGTTATATGTAAGAACATTTCCTACTGCTGTCGGATTCAATGCTCCCGGTGCTGCAGAAAGGAATGTAACCGGACCACCTATAGTAACAATAACATCACCATTGATTCCTGATGCACATGCTAAGCCATAAGTTGAAGATAGATCACCTGCTCCGATATTTACAGTTGCACTATCACCGGGAAAAAAATTCGGCGAACGAAGAATGATACTATTCACTCCTAAATCAAATCCGGGCTTACAATTAAATCCGAAATTCATACCCGAATCTATTGAATCAGTAAGCGTCAGCAATGATGCATGAAACCCTGAAGGCGGGCATGTAAGTATAATCGGTAATCCTGTTGTGTCAACACTATAAGTATAAGAGCCTGTATCTGCAGCAAAAGAATATACTCCGCCGTCATTTGATAGTGTCTGCTGTACTAATACTGAATTATTGTATAGCTGAACTTTAACATTCTTTACACCTATTTCATTTGTATCGCTGATACAGTCGCTACTCAGATCAGAATATAATCGTCCGTCGATATTCCAAAAAGCTGCGCAAGAGTTTATGTTGAACGGTTGACAAAGCGGAAATGAATTCATCGGCGGATTACTTCCGCCTACAGTTCCATAATTAGGGAGACATTGAATGCCTGTATTATAAAATGAAATTGCATTTATTTTTTTTAGTTCCGGTAGGCATGTCAGATTTGGGTTATTGTGAAGATACAATGCGTTGACAGAATCCGGAAGTTCCGGTATGTTTGTGATCAGGTTACCCGGGCACGAAATATTTAGTAATCCCGGAGGAAAAACAGGTAACACTGTGATCTGATTGGAATCACATAGCAGTGACTCAAGTGAAGAATTCAATGCCGGTAAACTTGAGAGCTGATTGTTTCTGCAATTCAAAAAAAGTAAAGATGCAGGTAAAGCCGGTAAGGATGTGATCTGGTTTAACTGACAATCCAACACGATCAGGGCCGGATTCAAAGTGGGTAATGTAGTAATCTGATTCCGTAAACAAAAAATTCTTAGCAAAGAATCCGGAAGCGCCGGTAATGTTGTCAGAAGATTATTATTACAAACTATTTGTTCAAGCATAACCGGAAGAGCAGGCAATGCTGTGATCTGATTTTCGGAACAACTAAGAAAAGCAAGTGTCCCCGGTAATGTTGGCAACGATGAGAGTTGATTCTGATTACAATCCAGTGACTCCAATGATGCCGGAAGCGCCGGCAATACAGTAATATCATTCATTCGACATTCTAAAGAAATCAATGATGCAGGCAATGCGGGAATTGATGTCAGTGAATTTCCTGAAACATTTAACTCTTCTAATGTTGATGGTAGGGTCGGCAATGAACTTAAATTGCAATTATAACATTCAAATCGTATTAAAGCCGGTGGGAATGCGGCGATAGAAGACAGTGAAGTATCAAAACTGCAGACAAGATATCCTAAGGAGTTGGGCAAAGGTGGTAAACTCGTAATCGGACAAGCGCCACAATAGAGCTCATATAAATCTAACGGTAATGCCGGTAAAGAAGTTATTGGATTTGCTTCACATCTTAACTGACGTAACGTGGATGGTAATGTCGGTAATGCAATGATTTGATTAACCCCACAATGTAAACTTTCCAATGAATCCGGTAGTGTGGGTAATGATGTAAGTTGGTTATCGACACAGTACAATGACCGCAATTGTGCCGGTAACGATGGTAAAGAAGTTAGTGAGTTACCTGCACAACTAAGTGTTCTCAGACTATCAAAATACTGCACTCCTTCCAGACTGCTGATATTTGAAACACTTATACTAGTTTCCGACATAATATCACTACATGTTGTATCCATCTGATTCCCATTCATACAAAGCGGGAAACGCATGGTCAGATAACTTACAAAATTAGTATCGGGAATAGTTACCCACTGGGCATTTGACTTTGTTATAGAGAAGGCGAGAAAAATTAGGGTGTAGAGATATCTCATTCTTACAATATTTGAAATAATAATTATGATCTTTTACATTGGTATTTCAATGCAATATTCTAATACTTAATTGAAGGTAAGAAAAACTGATTATAGGGAACGACGTTTTGGTGAACATACTTAAAAATAGTGTAGAACGGCCGATTGGGGAAATAAAAACCGTTACAGTTTATTAAAAACAAATGATTCTTCTTTATGAAATGCGAAATGAAGTAGAACTGCAGAATTATTTCTTTACATTCGGGGAATACTTCTTTAATTAAAGTATGACTGCGAAATAAAATACTGAATGTTCAAAGAAACAAACTTCCTGACTGCCCGTTGGGAGAATCTGATAATGGCCAATTACGTAGTCGATGCGAAAGTGCTTGCTGATTATTTACCAAAAGGCGTTGATCTGGATTATTATAATGGAGAAACATATGTCAGTCTAGTTGGGTTCCTGTTTAAAAACACCAAGATCTTCAAGGTTCCAATTCCCGGACTTGGTACTTTTGAAGAGGTCAATCTGAGATTTTATGTGACCAGAAAGGAAGGCAACAAAGTTAAACGTGGTGTAGTATTCATAAATGAAACCGTTCCAAACAAACTTGTAGCATTTATTGCAAATAGTATGTATAATGAACATTACATCGCAGTTCCTACCAGACATTCATGGAATATAGATAACAGCTTTAAAACTATTGAGTACCAATGGAAGATCGGGGAGAGTTGGAATCGTTTATCAGTAACTGCAGATATTGGGAAAAACACAATGATCAAAGGTAGTCTGGAAGAATTTATTTTTGAGCACTACTATGGTTATTCAGCTATCAACAGCTCAACTTCCAGTGAATATGAGATCGAACATCCCCGTTGGAAAACAAACGAAGTTAATGAATACAACATAAATTGTGACTTTGAAAAAATGTATGGAAAAGATTTTAGTTTTCTGAACAATCGTACCCCAAAAAATGTTATATTAGCAGAAGGTTCCTCAATTGCGGTTAGATGGA
Source organism: Bacteroidota bacterium (assembly GCA_043753795.1). GTDB lineage: Bacteria > Bacteroidota > Bacteroidia > AKYH767-A > 2013-40CM-41-45 > JADKIH01. Next base: position 4,915 of record JAYUWA010000635.1, read on the forward strand.
AAAGAACCCGTTTCTGAATTTGCCTTTAATACGTTTTCAGAATTCGTATGACCAAATAGAAATATACTCCTTATCAAGAATAAACAACTATGTTCAAAAATTTTAAAAAATCTGAGCTATTCATCTTATTCCTTACTATAGTTATAATATTTATTTCAGAATATTATTATACTGTATTAAAAGACCATGATAGAGCAATATTTATTGGATTATGGCCCCCTACTATGCTTCTTCTGTTAATTTATTTAAATTCAAAAAAGCAAAAGTAATATGGAAAATTTAGACCTGATTATATTGACCATTATCGTTTCTGCTTCATTCCTCACTTTTGGAATAATTACATTTAGTGAGTTTTCTAAGGTTGATGAAAAAGAGCTCAGAAAGTGAGAAGAATCCTGAATGAAAAAAATTCGTCTGTATTAATTCTTTCATATCAAAACATTAAAATCTTTCACTAATCCTATAAAATAAATCTTTGCCCTGTTAAAACGATTCTTATATTCACGTTGTGAAACTTCACTGCATAAGGATCATAATTACCTTAACCTTCTCTCTCCTTTCTTCCCTTCATACCAATGCTCAGATTGCAAATTCCGGGCGTGGCATGTATGTTAACCGTTTTTTCAGAACTGCTGTCAATTCAATCGGTGCGCCAATAGTTGATCCGAATTATTCAATTTTGAGTATTACAGCGAAAGAAGATTCTTTATTGCAATTTGCAAAAGATAATCACATCACTTATCTCATCCTATACGACCTATATTATGTTTTCGGAAATGAAACGTACGAAACTTATTTGTGCAATTTTATAAACAAAGCGAAAACACAATTTTGCATAGAGAAAATCGGTGTGGCTTCTTCCTGTGCAAGCCTATTCGATAATATTGAAATGATGAACGCTACACCCCCGGCAAGCTTTTCGTTGCCGCAACATAAGCTACCGGCGTTCCGACAGCAACTTGCAATAGCATCAGAAGAATTTCAACCGGGCGATTCTTTATTCTACATATCAGAAGCAACAAAATTTAATCTACGGGCGTCAACATTCAATTCAGCTTGCAATTCCAAGATCGACGCCATGGTTACAGAATATGAATTTTGGAATACTACTACTGATGATTGTATGGGAGATACGCCAAGCAGAGATGTAAAATTCCAACGATATCAGTCACTGATCAATTATATCGACCTGATTCGCGACAACTACAATGCTGCGCAATCTACACATCAGATAACAGTTGAAAGTTACGTTGGCTATTTCAATCAAAACACTTTATACACCGATCAACAAATCGCCGACTGGATCGATGGAAGTTATAATGGCAAAAAACGTGTCGATCGCATTCTTCCGCACTACTATACTAATAATGCAGCTAAAGCCTACAGCAGAACCAGCGCCGGACAAAACATGTCAGGATACTATTCTACACGATTTCTTGACCTCTGTCAACCGTCAACTACAAACAATACTAACGTTAGTCCAATCTTCAGTACAGAAAGTACCTATTGGGGAGCAGGGGCAAGCTATCTCTCAACATGGTTCAATCAAAATTCGACAAATAATATTTTCACTGCCGAGAAAATATTCTACAACGACTGGTATGCCGATGCAAACACATATTCGCCTGCATTGGTTGGAAGTGCAACTCTAGGGAATGTAGTCGAACCCGGAAATGCGATCTGGTTTACATCGAATTACATGCTAAACCATATTAACCGACCACTTTTATTTTCATCAAATAGCCCTGTGTGTGTAAGTACCGGACAAAGCGGCTCATTCAATTTTCAATATCAGGGTCCGATCGAACAAGGATCAACTTTTAAATTTTATCTGACAACTTCAGGAACAACTAATGTCGTTTGTGGATCTACAAATTCACTTGCCTGGCCTGTATATAACGGTATCACACAATCTTCAATTGACCTAAACTCTGCTATTGGAAATTGTCCATTACCCGTTGGTGATTATGATGCACATCTTGTACTTTCATTTTCTGCATGTAATAATTATGTCGCACCGATTCAAAAATTAAGCATTATCAATTCCGGGACAATTGTTGCGCGCACTGCAACAACAGCCTGTCAGGGAAATCCTGTTTACCTGACAGCAAGCACAACCGGAAGCGGAACAACTACCTACGCATGGTACGATGGAAATACTGCGATTTCCGGCGCAACATCACAAAGTTATGTTGCCAATCCGGCATCGATCGGTATCCGAAATTATTCATGCAGGATTACTAGTTTTGTAAGTGGATGTTCTGCTAACAGATCAAATATAATTCCTGTTACTATAAATGCAAATCCTGTTGCAACGATCTCAGTGCAGAGTACATCAAGTTGTTCATCCGTCATTAGCGCTAACCCATCCGGAGCAACTTACTCATGGCAAGATGGATCAACGTCTCAAAATTATACTGCATCGAAAAGTGGTGTCTATTCTGTTGGTGTAACACAAAATGGATGTACATCGACAGCAAAATATTCTTATCAGAATGTAAGTATTCAAAATATTTCACAGACAAAAGCTTGTTATAATGAAAACAATGGTTCACTGGTTGTGAATTTATACTGGGGAACATTTCCTTACAGTCTTTCATGGACAGGACCGGTAAGTGGTTCCATGACCAATCTGTCGCCAGGACATAAAACAATTAATAATCTCCCCGTAGGAACATATAACATTGTTGTTACAAGTTCTAACGGTTGTACCAAAGGACTTTTTCCTGATCCTGCGATAGAAGAATTTCCGGAAATTACTTTCAATACAACTGTCAGTGCAAGTTCTTGTGCGGCAAGCGCGGATGGAATGATCGCACTTTCGGCCTTAGACGGTGGTGGCGGCGGTCCTTATACATTCAACTGGCACATGAATAATTCGACACTAAACTATCTTACCAATATTCAAGCAGGGAATTATCTTGTTGACATCAACGATGGAACTAATTGTAGTGTGACAGAATCAATTCATGTTCCAGCCTTACAATCAACGGTGAATGTTGCTTTGGGAATAAATGCAACTCCGGGAAATACAATTTGCGCAGGAACAACTGCAACTTTTAATGCAGTACCCGTCAATGGTGGCTCAACTCCAATTTATGAATGGAAAGTAAATGGAAATCTTACAGGTGTAACCGACAGTATCTTCAACACTGATCAACTTGAAGATGGCGACACAGTAAGTTGCACAATGGTAGCCGATCAGGTGTGTGCTTCGTCAAATCCGGTAGTTACATCGACTGCAATGCTTGTTGAAATTTGTCCGGTTACAGTGACCTTAAATTTATTCATCGAAGGATTTTATCTTGGCGCTTCACAAATGCGAGCGGTGATCGATGCGGTGCTGTATCCAAATCTGTGTGACACGATCACTGTCGAGTTTCGCGATACTTCCGGTGCGAAAAATATCATTCATACTTCACAGCAAATTTTGAATACCGACGGCAGTTGTTCATTTACATTTACTCCCCCAACGACACATGCATATTACTATATCGTTGTTAAGCATAGAAATTCATTGGAGACCTGGAGTGCCATTCCTGTTCTCTTTTCCGGAACGACTGCAGAATTTATTTTCTCATATGCTGCATCAAATTCATTTTTAGAAAATGTGAAAGATCTTGGAGACGGAAATTTTGCAATCATTAGCGGCGACGTTGACCAGGATGGCGACGTTGACCTTTTTGATAATGTCAGGGTTTCAGATTTCTCTTTAATATTTTCATCAGGATATGTACCTGAAGATCTTGATGGCAACAACCTGGTTGAGTCTGTCGATTTTTCGGTGGTAGAAAATAACTTCGGAGAAACAGTGGCACAGCCATAACTATTTTTCTAAAAAAATACGGGTTGTCTGACATATCAGACAACCCGTATCAATTTTATTAAAATAAAATTTAATTACTCACCCATTCCAAGTTCACCTGACATATCTGTCATTGTACCTGTGAAAGAGTAGCTTTTAT
>JAYUWA010000636.1:0-2902 GCA_043753795.1 Bacteroidota bacterium
TGTTAGGTATTGGTGGAGTGGTCACTTTTAAGAACAGTGGCGTTGATAAAGCGATTGAAAACATTCCATTGGAGCACATCGTTTTGGAAACAGATGCGCCTTATCTTGCACCCACACCGCATAGAGGAAAAAGAAATGAGCCGGCGTATATACTCAAAGTTGCGGAGAGGTTATCGGAGATCTATAAATGTTCGGTGATGGAGGTGGCAGAGATAACGACAGTTAATTCGAAACGGATTTTTGGCATCTAATAATAAGCACAAATTCTATGAACTCATTATGAACTCTATGTACTCTGTGTTTTTAAAACATGGAGGGCACAGAGTTTAAATAGAGAACCACAAAGAAAAAATGAAGAAAAAAGTTCTAATAATTTACACAGGCGGAACAATCGGAATGATCCGTGATCATAAGAAGCGGACGTTAATTCCATTCAACTTCCGTACGATCACCGATCAGATTCCGGAGTTGAAGCATTTGAATTGTCATATCGCTTTTCACGCTTCACACAAAGCGATTGATTCATCTGATGTGCAACCTGATTTCTGGGAAGAGCTGGCGACGATCATTGAAAAGAAATATAACCAGTACGATGGATTTGTGATCTTGCACGGAACGGATACAATGGCCTATACTGCGTCGGCATTGAGTTATATGCTGGAGAATTTATCGAAGCCCGTCATACTTACCGGGTCGCAATTACCATTGGGCGTGATCCGTACCGATGCAAAAAGAAATCTCATTACAGCGATTGAAATAGCGGCATCGAAAAAATTGGTTCCTGAAGTCTGCATTTATTTTAACAGTCAGTTATTCAGAGGCAACAGAGCGGAGAAATTTACATCAAGTAAGTTCGATGCATTTCAGTCGTTGAATTATCCGGTTCTCGCAGAAGCAGGAGTAGAGATGGTTTTTGATGATCAGATGATCTTGCCAAAACCAAAGAAGAAACTAAAAGTGAACCGAGGATTTGATAAAGATGTTTTAGTGCTGAAACTTTTTCCGGGATTGTCGCCAGCGGTCATTGACGCCTTAGCAGAAATTAAAAATCTGCGAGGAATAGTTCTGGAAACATTTGGTAGTGGGAATGCACCATCGACAAAAAAGTTTCTTGACAGCATTGAGCGACTGATAAAAAACGGAATCATTGTTTTGAATATTTCGCAGTGCAGTGGCGGAATGGTCAATCAAACCAAGTATGAAACAGGAATAGGATTGAAGAACATTGGTGTAATTTCCGGAGGCGATATGACTACCGAGGCGGCGATAACGAAGATGATGTTTCTTCTTGCCCGTTTTCCGAAATTGAGTGATATTAAGAAACAGCTGAGAAATAATTTGGCAGGCGAACTGTCTCGGTAAAATGGGTTGCAGGTTATCGGGTTCGCAACCTGCAACCTGTACACCTGATAACCTTTGAACATTTAATTTAATAAAAAGTCATGGACACACTTAACAGTACAAACCGAAAAAAAATGGAAACAATCATAATAATTCTGATCGTAGGAATATTTGCAGGAATATTCAGCGGGTTCATAGGTATTGGCGGAGGGTTGATTGTCGTGCCTTGTCTGGTTTACTTTTTAGGAATGTCGCAACATGCAGCACAGGGAACATCCCTTGCAATGATGTTACCGCCGATTGGATTTATGGCCGTTTACAATTATCATAAGACCGGCGCAGTAGATTTCAAAGTTGCAGGAATACTTTGTCTCAGTTTTGTGATCGGAAGTTTTTTCGGAAGTAAGATCGCTATTTCACTTTCACCGGAACAGTTAAAGCGCACATTTGGGATTATAATTATTTTGTTGGGAGTGAAAATGGTTTTTTGGAAGTAAGGTGGAATTCAAAAACCAGAATTCAAAATTCAAAAAAAAGACGTCATTAAAATATAAGATAAATGAAACTTAACCTATGAAAAAATATTTCACATCATCAGTCGGACGACTAAGACTCCTTGGATTTCTGGAAGGAACTTCGCTTTTGCTTCTTGTATTTATTGCTGTTCCGATGAAGTACTGGATGGATGATCACAGTCTGGTAAAATCCATCGGGCCTATACATGGTGCATTGTTTTTGTTATTTGTATTTGCTGCACTGCAGGTTCATGTAGAACAAAAATGGAAATTCATGGGAACGACAATGAAAGTTTTGGTTGCATGTATCGTTCCGTTTGGGACTTTTTATATTGATAGTAAGATTTTGAAGGCCATTCATCTGAAGGAGAAATGAGGCATTGCGAGAAAAAATATTAGGGCGTGATGTGAAAAAAAAACACTGAGAACACTGAGTTCACAATGAGAGCACGGAATTTAGCAGTCCGCTCTTGTGCCTTTGGTGTTAAACTTATCAGAGCGTTTTTACTTTTTAATACTGACCTCCAATGAAACATCGCCCGTGGTGGTGTGTAAAAAAACACTAAATGCACTAAGATTCACAATGAGACCACGGAATTGAGCAGTACACTCTTGTGTTCTAAGTGTTAAAATTGTGTCCCGATAGCTATCGCATAGGCGTCAACTTAAGATAATAAATAAATGAATAGTATTTCGTTCTGTTGAGAGATTATTAATAAAAAAAGATTTTTTGCATTAACCATTATTATTGTCTGCAGTATTCGTTGTTAGCTTATAGATTATTAGGCCCGTTAGGGCCATACTCTTGGTAACTCGTGGACCAAACAAGAGCGCTAAGCACCTTTAGGGGCGCACTCTTTAAACACAATACGCGTGTCTCTTAATGTAACTGCATAAAAGTTCCAGCATCTATTGGTTGCATTCGGCCTATTCCTGATGTACAATTGTGAAAAACAATATGGCAAATACTTACACAGAAATACATCTTCAACTCATCTTTGGAGTAAAATATCGAGAAGCTTTAATTGATCCCAATTGGGAAACGG
>JAYUWA010000637.1:0-8836 GCA_043753795.1 Bacteroidota bacterium
TAGATAGTTTCCTTTTTGTATTTCTAATTTCAATTAAAATCAGTGTTATCCAATTAAAATCAATTTCAAAAAGAAAAATTGGATTGAAATTCTTTAAAAAATAAAGTTGTATCGGTCAGTCTTATTTTTGAATTTTATTATTTTCTGAATTTCGAAGGAACAACAGCTTCTTTACTACCTTCAGTATACTCATAAAACCCATTCTTACTTTTCACACCCAGATTTCCTGCCATAACCATATTTACTAATAGGGGACATGGAGCATATTTCGGATTTCCAAAGCCTTCGTGTAAAACGCGCATGATCGACAAACATACATCAAGACCTATGAAATCAGCAAGCTGTAATGGGCCCATTGGGTGTGCCATTCCTAATCGCATAACCGTATCGATCTCTTCAACTCCTGCAACTCCTTCATACAATGAATAGATTGCTTCGTTGATCATTGGCATCAAAATTCGATTTGCTACGAAACCCGGATAATCATTGACTTCAACTGGAATTTTTTCAAGTTTGCGAGAAAGTTCAAAAACCGTTTTGGTAACTTCATCACTTGTTGCATAACCACGAATCACTTCTACTAATTTCATAACAGGAACCGGATTCATAAAATGCATTCCGATAATTTTGTCAGGACGTTTTGTCTGCGCTGCAATTTTTGTAATGGAAATAGAAGATGTATTTGTCGAAAGAATAGTGTTAGCATCACAAAAAGCATCGAGGTCCCGGAAAATTTTACACTTCAGATCTATATTTTCAGTAGCAGCTTCTACAACCAGTCCGCAACCTTTAACACCTTCTTCCATAGAAGTAAAAGTGGATAGATTTGCAATAGTAGAATCTTTTTGTTCTTGAGTCAATTTCCCTTTCGTTACCATCCGGTCAAGATTTTTCCCAATGGTATCAGTTGCACGTTTCAAAGCATCTGCAGAAACATCGATCATATTAACTTTGAATCCGTATTGTGCGAAAACATGAGAGATTCCATTTCCCATTGTTCCGGCACCGATTACTGCAACTTTCATGATATGTATTTTGAGAATTATAAGTGTTACTTTCCTTTGTGTTTGATAATGATCATCGCTGTATAGATCATGATCTTGAAATCTACGGCCAACGACATGTTCTCAATGTAGATCAGATCGTATTTTAACCGTTCAACCATTTGGTCGACGTTTTCAGCATAACCGAATTTTACTTGTCCCCATGATGTTATTCCAGGGCGCACTTTGTGCAAGTGACGATAATGCGGAGCTTGCTCCATGATCTTGTCTATGAAAAACTGACGTTCGGGTCGTGGTCCTACTATAGACATATCACCTTTTAGCACATTGTAGAACTGTGGAATTTCATCCAGACGGATTTTTCGCATCCACTTACCGAATTTGGTAATTCGAGTATCTGTTAAACTCGAAAGTTGAGGACCACATTTTTCTGCATTCGAATACATCGAACGAAATTTATAGATCTTGAACGGCTTTCCATGCAGTCCGATCCGCTCATGGCTATAAAACAATCCCCCCGGCGATGATATTAAAACTCCGATTCCCGTAAAAATGTAAAGTGGAGAAAAGAAAAGCATTACAAAAATTGAAATCGTAATATCAATAATACGTTTTATCGACTGTTGCCACACAGGCATCAGATTCGGTGAGATCTCAATTAACGGTGCACCGAAAATGGAGTTCATCTTTACTGATCCCGATAAGATATCATACATGTCCGGAATGATCTTTACGATCACCGGTGTGTCTTCAAGTTCATTGATGATATTTCCAATGCTTTCATGTTGTGATGATTCAAGTGCAATCACAGCCTCTTCGATCTTGTACTTTGCAATAATCTCTTTCAGGTTTTTAATCCCACCAAGATTCGACATTCTTTGCTCAAGTAAATGATCGTTATTTCCGGCAACATGTACGAAACCAACAAATTTATTTCCTGATGTCCTGAATTCTTTTTCCATCTGCTGAAGAAGACTCAATGCTTTGGTATTACTGCCGATCATGATCGTATTAAATCCGATCTTCTTGTTGTAGATATCTCTGTTGATCTTTGTAGATAACAGAAAGCGGAAAAGCGCAGTGATGAGAAAATGAAGAGTGAACAGCGTAAAGAAAGTATGGTAATATGATTTATAGGAAATAACAGCGTCGTCAAGAAGTAAGAAGAAGAAAATGATCAATACTCCAAGCACAGAAAGGAATAATGTCTGGCCCAATTCTTTTAAACGACTTTTTCTGTAGATATTCTGATAGCTTCCGATCAGTGCATAGGTAATTGTCCATGCAATTGGAATAATTAGAATTCCATAGTAAAACTTCTGATCTCTTAAAAATATTTCTTCCGAATAAGCCTGACCTTCGATTACAGTTTTCCGGTAAAGAAAAAATAAACCCCATGCGAGACACGCAGCAAGCCAGTCAGCAAAAATAAATTGAAAGGTTTGTAATCGTTTATTCATTAATAAACTACTTTAAAATTATCGAAATATAAATTTGCAGAAACTAGCAAGGAAGGTTTTTCAGCACGTATGTAGAATTTGTAGGACGTTCCATCACTTATAACGCCTCCAAGATCATTTACATTGATATAGATCTTTTTCCATTCACTTGATGCACGGATATTCAAAAGATCTTGCTTCAAAATCGAAGTTGTTGTGATAAATGCTCCAACAGTAAAATCAATTTCTGATTTGTAATTCAATTCTATATAGGTCAGTGAATTCAATGGTAAAGTGAACGGAATTACAGAAGCAATTTCCAAAACTGTACTGGTATCTATCAGTAGTGCTCTTCCTGAATTTCCTTCAAAGACATTTGGATCGGGAGCAGTTATGATTGTCAACGGAGTATTGCCATTTGTTGTACCGACGAGTTCAAGACTCGCATCTTCAAAGTCTTCTTTGTTAGGATATGAGTTGAATGAGTTGTAAGCGACCTTTGGCAGAACTTTATATGATTCGCCAACATTCATCGTTATCGTAGTATCGAAGGAAGTATATTTCACATAAGAAGTTCTCAGACTTGAAATTCCATTCTCAACTATACCGGCTCTGATCGTAATTGAATGCTGACCGCCATTTGCAATAGGAATTTTACATGGTATTGGAAAAGTCCCGAGATACTCACCGTCGACAATTACCCATGCATCTGTGATCTTATTGGAATTACTTCCTGATACTACAAAATCAGAAGTTACACGAATGCTGTCGATTTCAAGGTAGGTAGGTGAGGGGCTTGCCGGTTCAATGACCGAACAAGAAGAAATAAATATCACAGTTGCGAAAAGTGGAATTAACAATGCAGTAAAAAAGTATCGGTAGATTTTCATCGATTAATTTATGCTAAAACATTCAAAGAAGAATTGATCTTGTCCATTATTTGATGCGCAACGACCAGGGCCTGATAACCTTCTTCAATGGTTACTGCTGTTGTACTATCGGTTTGAATTGCATCAATAAATTGTTCCAATTCCATTTTAATCGCATTTGATTCCTCCACTTTTGGCTGATCAAAGTAGATGATCTTTGAACCTTTATTTTTTCCAAGATCAATCGTAATGTCTAATGGTCCCGGATCACCAACCAGATTCTTTAAACGAACGACTTCGGTTTTTCTTTTGAGAAAATCGACCGATATATATGCATCCCGTTGAAAGAATCTGCTTTTCCTCATATTCTTCAATGAGATCCGGCTTGCTGTAAGATTGGCCACACAACCATTGTCGAATTCAATCCGGGCATTGGCAATGTCTGCGGTATCACTGACCACAGCAACTCCACTGGCATTGATCTTTTTAATCGGAGATTTTACTGCGCTAAGAATAATATCTATATCATGAATCATCAGATCATGAACAACGGAGACATCTGTTCCACGTGGATTGAATTCTGCCAGTCTATGCGTTTCAATAAAAAGTGGTTGATTCAAATAATCCTTCGCTGCTAAAAATGCTGGATTGAATCTTTCAACATGTCCAACTTGCGCTTTTACTCCCGCTTCTGAAACCAGTGAAACCAGTTTCTTGCCTTCGTTTACAGTGTGTGTAATTGGTTTTTCTATAAAGACATGCTTAGATGCACGAAGTGCTTTTGAAGCGCATTCAAAATGCGCCACAGTAGGCGTGACGACATCAATTGCATCAGACATATCAATTAGCTTCTGATAACTTTCGATAAACGGTATTCCTGATTCCAAACTATAAGCACGACTGTACTCAATATTTGAGTCATAAAAGCCAATAAGATCTGCTTGCGGGATCTCTTTCAAGAGGCGCATGTGGATTTTTCCTAAATGCCCGGCTCCTATAACTCCAATTTTCAACATTTTCGAGGTTTCAGTTTTTATAAAGTGTCGCGAAATTAACAAATATTACCACCCGAAACCAACTAACTTTAAAGGTTTTGGTACATGACGTTGTTAATATTTCCATAAATTTAATGAGAATTGAAGGCTACGTTAGTGTTACTTTGTAAAATATGATTCGTTTACCGGAAGATAATTTCAAGCATCAAGGGATGCGGAAAAAACTTATTGACTTAATTAAGTCAAAAGGCATTGAAAATGAGGATGTTCTGAATGCAATGATGCAGGTGCCCAGGCATTTTTTTCTTGAACAGGCATTTTTAAATCAGGCTTATTCTGATCATGCTTTTCAGATAGGGGCCGGACAAACCATTTCTCAGCCGTACACCGTTGCTTATCAAACTGCTTTACTAAAACTTAAGAAAGGTGAAAAAGTTCTGGAGATTGGGACCGGAAGTGGATATCAGACCAGCGTCTTAGTTGAAATGGGAGCAAAGGTCTTTTCAATTGAAAGACAAAAAGAACTTTTCGACAGAACCAAAGAGCTGTTACCTGCAATGGGCTATTCACCAAAATTATTTTATGGTGATGGTTACAAAGGCTTACCCGGATACGCACCATTCGACAAAATTCTTATCACTTGCGGAGCACCTTTTATACCTGAAGAATTGATCAAACAATTAAAAGTAGGAGGGATCATGGTCATTCCTGTCGGTGCCGGTGAAGTTCAGATCATGAATTTCATCACGAAAATTTCCGAAACTGATATTGAAAAAAAAGAGCTGAAGAATTTCAAATTTGTTCCGATGCTGGAAAATAAAGAATGGGGGAAATGAAAAGTGAAATGATTCAATGCAGAGATAAAAGATAAATGGCTGCCCCGAAGAGCAGCCATATAAACATTTTTAAATTAATGATTAACAAAATTTACATTAATTATAGAATAAAAATTTAATTATCCCAATAAAGTCTTGGTGTTTGCATTGTACTGTTTTGATTGTATTCATTAGCATTATATAACCTTTCATTAGTAGGATAAATTAACCTTCGTGGAATTTGGCCAATAGCTCCATCATTAGGCTGGAGATCCGGCTGACCTGTTCTTCTCCAGTCATTAAATGTTTCAGGTTGAAGATAGTTTGCAAAATATTTTTGCAATAAAATAAGATTCAATTTGTCTGTAGCATTTCCTGTCCACACTACGTTAGCAGCCTGGTATAATGAATCGTCACTTGCTGCAACACCGAGCTTCATCATATTTGCAGTGATGGCTTCGTGTAGTGCTGCTTCCGCGCCAACCTCATCTCCAAGACGTAGTTTTGCTTCGGCTTCAATAAATTTTTGTTCGAAATATGTCATCAGATATACAGGGGCTACATCTTCCATATAAAACGGTGAAGGAAATCCAGGTGCATAATAAGCACCTGCTGTATCTATTATAGCTCCGAAACGTGGATCGCCCAGGGCTTCCATTGAGTCGGTAAGAGTGTTACCAATACCATAATAATCATCCAAAGACGAATAAGATATATCTGCACGCTGATCTATGTACTGATACCATGGATTCGCATTTGAACCACCAGGAAATGGTACTTGAGCATCATCGCCCGTTCCAGTAAATCCACCGGCAGCTAGCGCATCTAGTGCAGCCTGAGAAGCATTCGGATCAATCTTGATAAGGTGAATTGCCATACGGGCCTTTAATGCATTTGCGAAGCTTGTCCATTTTACGAGATCACCACCATAAATGAGGTCATCAGCACCTGGTGTAATAAAATCGTCAGAGGAGTTAGCGAAATCCGCAATAGCACCATTTAATAAACCAGGGAGTATGCTCATGTAAATTTCCTGCTGTGTATCATATGCTGGACTTATGTTTGCATTTCCCTGAAACGCTTTTGTATAAGGAACATTTCCAAAAAGGTCAGTCATAGTCATAAGAGAGAAGGACATCAAAATTTTTGCGACACCGTTGTATGCATCATAATTGCCTGGCGAGGCATCTGCTTTTGTCATGATCTGCTTCAAATCTTCCATATTACCGGCATACATATTATTCCATAAATTGTTGAAATCTTCTTCTATAAACGAATATGTATTGTATCCTGCAAATTGTCGATCTGCTCCCGTTACATTTTGTGTAAATACGGCACAATACCGTGCAACATCACCACCAAATGAATATGCCAACGAAACTTGAGCTGCGGGAAGAGTAATATTGACAGGAACATCTTTCGGAAGATTTGGATTTTCATTTACGTCCAAAAAGTTTTTTTCACAACCGCTGAGTGAGAAAACAGCAATTATTAATACTGCAACTCGTGTGATTATATTGAATTTTTTCATTTCTTTTTTGTTTAAGAGTTATAAATATTTGATTAAAGAGAGACTCTTACACTAAAGCCATAGCTTCGTGTACTAGGCATATTGAAATAATCCATACCTAAGCTATTTCCGGAACCGGTTAAGCTTGTTTCAGGATCAATTCCTTTATAATCTGATTTTAACCAAAGATTTCTTCCAATTAATGATATATCAATACTTCCCAAAGCAGTTTTTTTCAACCACTTTTTGTTTATCGAATAAGTAAGCGAAATTTCCCTCAGTTTTACATAAGACCCATCTTCAACAAATTGTTCAGCAGGCCCTACAAAACCGGTTCCGATACCTTGATAATAAGATTGGTCCAGAATAGCAACAGCTGTATTAGGATCACCTGTTATTATTAAATTATTATTTGCATCAAGATACCCTCTTACACCTTCGAAAACTTTAGTTTCGCCACGAGTCTCCGTTTCTTTAGTCATACCGAAGTTATTTAATGCACCACGTGTACCATTCCAGATATCACCACCACTCTTGACATCAATCAGAAATCCTAGTGTAAATCCTTTATATGTAAAGGAATTGGATACGCCACCTGTCCAGTCTGGGTTTGGATCACCTATTACACCAACTGTAGGATCTTGAATAGGAAGACCGTCACCTTCCGAGATAACCATACGACCTTGTCCATCACGTAACCAACGACCCCCATAAATCTGTCCGTAAGGCTGACCAACAACTGCATAAATTGCAGAACTTTCAAATCCTCCGAGGAACAAATCGTTGATGCCATCGGCAAGTGCAAGTACTTTATTGCGATTCCTTGCCCAATTCACAGAAATATCCCATTTAAAAGATTCTGTTTTTAAAGGAGTTGCATAAAGCATAACCTCGATACCTTTGTTTTCAAGACTTCCCGCGTTTTTAATCTGATATTGGTAACCGGATGAACCCGCAATAGGAACCGAAAGAATCTGATCCTCCGATTTAGAATTATAATAAGTTATATCTAAACCTAAACGATTATTAATAAATTTTAAATCAACACCAACTTCAAAGCTCTTTGTTTTTTCCGGCTTTAAATTTGGATTACCTAATGTATTCTCTGCAGTATATCCTGCTATACCACCAAATGGAAATGTAACTCCTGAAGTCCAGCCATCAGCAAAAAATCCGGAACTTTTATAGTCATTCAATGCATATATTGGCGCATCTTTACCTACGATTGCATATGAAACCCTTAGTTTTCCGAAAGGAAGAGTTTTTGAATCCATCTTTAAACCGTCTGTAAATACCCATCCTAAACTTGCTGATGGATAGAAGAAAGTATTATTATTGCTTGGTAAGGTGGAAGAACTTTCACTACGTCCTGTGAGATCAAGAAACAAATAGTCTTTATAAGCAAGTTTTCCTTGTGCATAAAAAGCATATTTTCTATATAACGATTCCGTTTGACGTGTAATAAAAGTTGTACCGACAGAAATATTCTGAAAGTCAGGAAAATTTAATGTGCTTCCTTCAATGTAAGAGTTAGATTTATAAGAACCAAATACATTGTTACCAACAAGCAATGTACCGGAGAAATCTTCATTGAATTTCTTGTTCATTGAGACAATGAAATCGCTGTTGATATGACGGTAAAAAATATCTTGATTAAAAATCTTCCCATCTGGATAAACTCTTGAACCAATTGCAAAGACCTGTTTTCTGCGATCAGTATAAAAATCAGTACCGATCCGATAAGTTAGTTTCATCCATGAGAAGGCATCGTAATTAGCTGAAATTCCACCATACATTCTGTTTACATCATCGATGAAAGGATTCTGATTTATTGTCCAATATGGATTATCGTATCCAACACCTCCACGATAATTTCTTTGTGAACCATCAGCAAATATATAAGCTTCAGGAGCTTCAGGATCCGAATTTCCATTTGAGTTATCAAAGGAGATCGGTGTTCTCAATAAGTCAAGCATTAAACCGGATAGGTTACTTCCTTGCTGCACTCGACGTCCACCTGATTTGGAATAAGTAATATTTCCGGTTGCAGAAAGTTTTGTACTGATAGCACTTGATCCCGCTATTGAAACTGTATATCTTTTAAAATCGGATAATGGTACAATACCTTCATCATCTAGTCTAGAAAATGACATTCTGTAGGTAGATACATCATTTCCACCGGACATAGAAATATTATTTTCCAC
>JAYUWA010000638.1:0-2876 GCA_043753795.1 Bacteroidota bacterium
GATGAAACATTATCACAAAAAACTTCATCCATTAGTATTTATTATCACTCTTCATGGCAAACAGCATTTATCAATGCAAGCGGATTAAAAGGTTCGCAATTTAAATTAATTGTAATCGATATTTCTGGTAGAATGGTATATTCAGAAAGATGCGTCAGCACGAATGGTTTTTTTACACGTGATTTGCCGATGTATGACTTTGCATCAGGACTTTATTTGATTACCATTGTCAGTGAAAAAGAGATATTAACCGGGAAGATGGTGAAACCGTGAAGTCGCGCTAGGCGGAAATGTTGAGCTGAAATTAAGAAAGCACTTTCAAATCGGTACACGGTCAAGCGACATTGCCGGGGTATACGTTTATAACTTTTTACAAATGATGTACCTAATTCCCGGGCGGAATGACGCTTGCTGTATTACGTTTTGAAAGTGCATACTAACTTGCGCTTAACATTCCTAGCGTTTAAATGCTTTGCCAAGTTTTAATTGATGAGGATGAAATTCAAACAACCTTCGCCATCATCACCAAATCAATAAACTCCCCATCCGAAATCTGCACCGCACCAACTTGTACCCCTTCAATTTCAAAACCTAGTTTCTTGTAGACATGAATGGCTCTTGCATTCGGATGAAAAACGGAGAGATTGATCTTTTTTATTTTCGGTCGGGTAGTGGACCATTGCAATAAAAATTCAATCATCTTACTGCCGATCTTCTGATTCTGGTATTCGGGAAGAATGCTAATTCCGAATTCACCGCTGTGCGACATCCTGATCTTTGGATGCGTTTTGAAATCGAGAACTCCGACAATCTTTCCTTCTGTTTCTGCTACTAGTAAAAGTGCATCTTCGTTTTCTGAATAATATCTGATCCACTTTTCCTGATCGGCAATTGTCGAACTGAATTCTTCAGGTAACGAAATAACATTATTCGTTTCTTTGACAGCAATGATCTTCACAAATTCAAAGATCTGTTTAACATCATGAATGGTTGCCGGACGAATGTTCATTTTATCAATTTATTTTCCAATTAGAAAAACTGCAGGCTTCTTATGAAAATCTATTTTCTGCTTTTTCCAGTCAGCAATATTTAAAGTCCTGATAAACTCTCCATTTCCGGTAATATCGAAAGCTATGCAAAGACGGGTCTGATCATTTAATGAAACAAGGATATCTGCCAGCATCTGTTGATTCCTATAGGGAGTTTCAATGAACAATTGCGTCTGATCTTTTTTCAATGCATCTTTTTCCAGGTCCTTCAGTTTCTGTTTTCTGGGACCGCTTTCTCTTGGCAAATATCCGTGAAAACAAAACGATTGCCCATTCATACCGCTTGCCATCAATGCCAGGAGCATAGAAGCAGGGCCTATCAATGGAATAACTTTTACATTGTGCTGATGCGCAAGTTTAACGAATTCACTTCCCGGGTCAGCAACAGCAGGGCAACCGGCTTCACTCAAAACTCCGATCGGTTTATTTTTTTTAAAGACAGTCACTAATTCTAAAATGGATTTCTGATCAGTATGTTCATTCAGTTCGTGAAAAATAAAATTCGACTGACTGATCTTACTGCCGATCTTTTTCAAAAATGCACGCGATGTTTTTTCATTCTCCACTACAAACTCATCGATTTCACGGACAATCGCCAATGATGATGCAGTAAGCACATCTGTCTGCTCGTCGGAAAGAAAAGTTGGTATCAGATAAACAACTGCCGGCATCAATTCGTCTTTAATTCACGTTGCAGAAAAATTTCACTGGCTTTATCAAGCATTTCATACACTTCGACAAATCCTTCATCGCCGCCAAACCACGGATCAGGAACATCTTTGGAACGAAACTCATCTGTCAGATCGAGAAACAACCTTACTTTTTTTCTGTCATTTTCGTTCCGAGCCATTTTCAAAACATTTGAACGGTTGGAATCATCCATTACAAAGATGTGATCGAATTCATCGAAGTCAGTTTCCGAAAACTGTCGTCCACGTAAAGGTGATATATCTACACCAAATTTCTTAGCCGTCTTTATTGCTCGCACATCCGGACATTCTCCTACATGAAAATCTGCAGTTCCCGCTGAATCAACAAAGATGTCTAATTTATTTTGTTCGATCTTTTTCCTCAATATCCCTTCCGCCATCGGCGACCGACAAATATTTCCCAGACAAACCATTAATACTTTTACCATTCATTTAATTTTATTTCCCGCAGAGTTTCGCTGATTTTCGCAGAACATTCGCAGATTTTTTTTCTTTTTTCTTTTTTCTTTCCCGCAGAATCCCGCAGATTTTCGCAGATCATTCGCAGTGTTATTTTTTCTTTTTTCTTTCGAATTAAAAGTCCCCGCTTCTCCATCCGCTTGACCTTTGACCTTTGACCTTTAACCTTTAACCTTTAACCTTTGACCTTTAACCTTTGACCTACGTTTATTAGCCGCTGGTTCTAGACTTAAAGAGACTGGCCTCTTCAAACTAGAGCGACACCATCCCCTTATTAATCACACATACCGGTTTCCCAATAAGTTCAACTCCGATAAATGGAGTATTCTTTGAGGCAGACTTTATGTCACTCAACTGCACTGTCCATTTTATATCAGGATCAAAGACTGTTATGTTTGCCGGATTGCCTTCTTCAATCAATATCGTTTTTTGTCCGGCACAACCTCTGGGGTGATTTGTAAATTTGGAAACAAGTTCTGCAAGATTCAATTTGTCTTTAGTTGCCGTTCTTGCAACAGCAAATGCTGTATCAATACTTGAGATACCGAAGTTTGCCAGTTCGAATTCTTTGAGTTTATTTTCTACATCATCAGGACAATGATCTGATGTGATGCAATCGATTGTGCCATCAATTAGTCCATCGATTAGTGCTAAGCGG
>JAYUWA010000639.1:0-2871 GCA_043753795.1 Bacteroidota bacterium
CATTGTTTTTTCCATATATGCCTTGTCTTTTAATCCTGAACCATTGACTTTTACATTCAAATAAGCCCCGATTACTGCTGATCGGACACACAAAGCGCCAACACCGGCATCAGTCACAGAATTCGGATTTCCTTCCTTGACCATTTCTTTGATGACCGTCATGGATTCCAGACAGATCTTCATTGTCTTCAACGGAACTTCAATAGCATTTAGTGTTGCAGCCTGAATTGCATCACTACGAACTTTTTTCTCCTGATCAGTTCCTTTTGCTAAGCCAAATGCATTCATGATCTGATTAAATGCACGGGTATCTTCATCAACCAATGCAATCAGATTTTTCTTTATCACCTGACCTTTATCAGCCCATTCTGAAAATTCTTTCCACCGATCATCCCAGCCTTTTTTATGCGACGACAAATTTGCAACCATCGTTGCCAGTGAAATTCCTAATGCTCCAATGTATGCTGATACAGAACCGCCACCGGGAGCCGGAGATTCAGAAGCTGTCTCATCTGCGAAATCGATCAACGACATACTTACCAATTTTTCATCTGCCTTATCACGCAACTGATATTCAATGATTCTTTCTTCAGGTTTAAAGGGCGATAACTCATCAAGTCCAAGTGACTTAATTGCAATTCTTACCAGTTCCTTTTCAGAAACTCCGGTCGAACGGTTTTGTTTTTCAAGAAAATATTTTCCCGCATCAGTCAGCGATTTCAATGGCACCAAGCCAACAAGTTCAGAACCTGTCACCCGCATTCCTCTGTTGTAGGCACTCTTCACACATTCGTCAAATGCAATATGAAGAGGAGTGATATTAATGTTTGTCAGGTTCATACTCACCTGTGCAATTCCATATTCTTCAATGAACCAGCCAATCGCCTTTACAGACTTACAACTTCCGGGTTGAACAACATCCTCACCTTTTTCATTCTTTATTTTTCTGCCATTCTCTCTGATGTCAAATGCAACCGAATTTGCACGACGAACTGAAGTTGTATTCAGATTTGCATTATAAGCAACCAGAAAATCACGGGCACCAATTACAGTTGCGCCGCTTTTTGCTGAGTATTCTGCCGGACCGAAATCCGGTTTCCATTCGGCTTGTTTTATTTTTGTGAAAAAGCCTTCGTATTCTCCGGCACGGATAATTGACAAATTTTTTCTTGCAGGACTGCTTTGTGCAGATTCGTATAGATAGACAGGAAGGTTCAATTCCTTTCCGACTTTCTCTGCTAATTTTTTTGCATACACAACTGTTTCTTCCATTGTAATTCCTGCGATAGGAATCATTGGACAAACATCCGTTGCGCCCATCCGTGGATGTTCACCTTTGTGTTTACTCATATCGATCAATTCTGCCGCTTTTGCAATTCCTCTGAAAGCCGCTTCAATCACTGCGTCCGGCTCACCGACAAATGTTACGACAGTTCGATTTGTCGCATTACCCGGATCTACATTCAATAGTTTTATTCCTTCTACACTTTCAATTCTGTCTGTGATCTGTCTGATAATATTCAGATCTCTTCCTTCACTAAAATTAGGTACGCACTCTATCAATTGTTTCATTGTTGATATTCTTTTTAGATTTTTTTACCATTCAGAATGACTGAATCTATCAGTACACTTCCGAATGAATAGGGTATGAAATTATAACTTGGAATCTCTTTTGTGATGAACATATTTGCTTTTTTACCAACTGCAATACTGCCGTGAGTTTTACTTAATCCCATTGCATAGGCTGAATTGGTGGTTGCTGCTATGATAGCTTCTTCCGGTGTCATATTATAAAGTATACATGCCAGTGAGATCATCTGATTCATATTTCCACTTGGACAACTTCCCGGATTGAAATCGCTTGAAATTGCAACAGGTAATCCTGCATCAATCATTTGTCGAACCGCCGGTTTTTGCAAACTCAGAAAAAATTGAGCTCCGGGAAGTATGACAGGCATTGTATTTGAGTTTTTCAAGGCTGCAATATCATTTACATTAATAAACTCAAGGTGATCATCACTGATTGCTCCTGATTTTACTCCTGCCATAATTCCACCGCTATGAGAAAGTTGCTCTGCATGAACTTTCGGAATCAGTCCGTACTTATTCGATGCTTCAAACAACTGCATAGCTTCTTCGGCAGTAAAATAATTTTGTTCGCAGAAGATGTCGCAAAAATCAGCAAGCTTTTCTGCAGCAATGGCAGGAAGCATTTCCTCAATGAGTAACTTCAAGTAGCCGGCTTTATTACCTTTGAATTCTAAAGGAACAGCATGAGCTCCGAGAAATGTTGCTTTCACTTCGATAGGAACTGTTTCTTTGATGTGCTTAATTACACGCAACATTTTTAGTTCACTCTCTAAGTTCAATCCATAGCCGCTTTTTATTTCAACACAGCCCGTTCCCATACTGATGATCTCAATAATTCTGACCATGGCCTGAACATAAAGTTCTTCCTCAGATGTAACACGTAGCTTATTTGCAGAATTCATGATTCCACCGCCACGACTGAAAATTGCTTCATACGAAAGACCATTTATCCGGTCTACAAATTCCAACTCACGGCTTCCGGCATACACAATGTGAGTATGTGAATCACACCAGGATGGAAAAACATGTCTGTCTGTTGCATCAATAGTTGTTTCAATCTCCGATCTGTTCAAATGCAGGAATTCCGGAGAGTTCATCTTGCCAAATGATGAAATCGTATCGTCTTTGCAAAACACAAATGCATTATCAACCGTCTGAAAGGCAGCCATTTCTGCACCTGAGTATTTCAGATGAATTTCTGATTCTGTGTGGACCAGTGTCCTGATATTCTTTATTAAAAGGCTCATGAAATCTGCGTAGATTCGCCTTCCAAAATAAGAA
>JAYUWA010000640.1:0-8742 GCA_043753795.1 Bacteroidota bacterium
CTATCATTCTTAAAGGAATTACAATTGGGAATGGTGCTATTATTGGCGCCGGATCTGTTGTGACAAAAGATGTGAAGGCATATACCATTGTAGCAGGCAATCCTGCCAGATTCATAAAAGAAATAGAGCATTGATATGTCAGTAATTCCTTTATCAATTAGGCGTGTTTATGTTCGGATGAAATGGTTCGTGAGAAATTACAAATCCATTGAATTCGACTCTACAATTTTTAATCCTGTTTATGGTCAGCCTACATACAATACCGACGGATTAGCTACAAGTACGAATTCCGATTTCATCCATGAGAAAAAATTTGCTCAAGCATATGAATATGCAAAGCGAACAAATCCGTGGCCAAATTTTACATTGATGTGGCGGATCCATGTGGTCTGTTGGGCTGCAGATAATGTAAAACGACTGGAGGGTGATTTTGTAGAATGCGGCGTTAATACCGGTGCTTATGCAAGGGCAATTATTGAATACACAAATTTCAATTCTTTGGGTAAGAAATTTTACCTGATGGATACATTTGAAGGGCTGGATCAAAATCTGATCACTGAGACAGAAAGAAAACTAGGTATAGGAAGGTATAAATACAATGATACTTATGAAGAAGTAAAGAAAACATTTGCATCTTTCAACACCAAGATCATTAAGGGAAGTATCCCGGAAACCCTTCCTCAGTGCGATGTTGAGAAGGTATGCTTTCTGTCAATCGACATGAACAATATGATTCCGGAAATTGCAGCAATGGAATATTTCTGGGACAAAGTTGTGATAAATGGAATGATAGTATTAGATGATTATGGATTTCCGATGCACATAAATCAAAAGCATGCATTTGACAAGTTTGCAGCATCCGTGGGACATGAAATTCTCTGTTTACCGACCGGACAAGGTATAATTTTAAAAACACATTGATTTAAAATGCGGATACTTATCATAGGAGCAAAAGGTTTTATCGGATCACATCTTGTTGATTATTTCAGTTCCGTCAATGGAAATGAAGTATACGGTTGCGATATTGTGGACGATAATTCGCTAACATATTTCAAGGTCAACAAAATTGCACCGGACTATGAACAATATTTTAAAGAGCATAAATTTGATATTTGTATTTATGCAGGGGGAAATGGCAGCGTCCCTTATTCATTAGAAAATCCTGAACTTGATTTTCTAATGAATACCCAGACAGTCAATATTATTCTCTCTTCAATTCATAAGCATCAGCCGGAATGCAGATTCCTTCATATGTCTAGTGCTGCTGTATACGGTAGTCCTGCCACACTTCCCATTAACGAACAATCTGATATCAAACCAATTTCACCTTATGGATGGCATAAATTCATGAGTGAGATCATTTGTAAAAAATACTATTCGCTTTATAAAATCAAAACAATCAGTCTACGGGTTTTTGCTGTTTATGGTGAGCGTCTGAAAAAGCAATTGTTCTGGGATATTTATGGGAAGATCCAACTCTCAAAAAATATTACTTTATTCGGCACTGGAAATGAGAGCCGTGATTTTATAAACATCAAAGACCTTATTGCCGCGATAGAAATTGTTATTCAAAAAGGCAATTTCAATGGCGAAACCTACAATGTATCCTCGGGCATTGAAACCACAATTAACGAAGCTGCTCATACTTTTTGTGAAATCTATGATAAGAATCTAAAGGTTACGTTCAATGGACAAAATAAAGCCGGAGATCCGATCAACTGGCGTGCAGATATTTCACGGATTAGTGAATTAGGTTTTAGATCCAAAGTCAGTCTGAGGACCGGATTAGAAAATTATATCAAATGGCTGAAAGAAAAAGAATAGTACTAAACTGTCGGGGCGGATACAATTTTTCAGCAGGCCTGGTGATCTATATCCTGAATATCATCCGGAGCTTTAAATTACTGGAAGATTCACTGCGACCTCATCTTATAATCATTGTTTCAGCTAACTCACCTATTCAGGAGATCAAAGAAATCGATTATCCATACGTTGAATATTACAATTTCAAGCCATTCAAGAGAACATTTATCAAACTTGCGATCAATAAAATCATAAAAACGATTTTTGGGAAATATCTTATTAAGAGAACGTCCTTTCCGCAAAAGTTTGACAAGCTATATCCATACTTCGAGTGTGAAGAAACTTTTTACATGCAAAAAAGAATGTACTGGAAACCTGATTTCCAAGAGCAATATTTTCCGCATTACATTCCGAAAGCTGAACTGGATTTTGTAAATTCAGAAATGAAAAAAATTGCTTCAAACAAAGATTATACTCTTGTATTGAGCAGTAAGAATGCCAGTGATGATTTTGAGAAGTTTTTCGGTCCGCATGTTAATGAAACAAAGTTACTTCGGTTCATTTCATTGATTCCTGATATCTCTGAATCAAATCCTGTCAGGATTTTAAAAAAGTACAACATCACTAAAAAGTACTTCCTTGTTGCCAATCAATTCTGGCCACATAAAAATCACATTTTGATTGCTGAAGCAATGAAAGAAGTTTATAAAACGAATCCGGATTTTCAGATCGTTATGACAGGAAAGAAAACATCCTACAGAGACAAGATGTATCTGACGAAGATTGAAAAATTTCTGATCGAAAATGGCTTGTACAAAAATGTAAAATTAACCAGTTTTATTTCCAGGGAAGATCAACTTGTGTTGATGAAAAATTCAATGGCTGTACTTCAACCATCATTATTTGAAGGCTGGAGTACTGTAATCGAAGATTGCAAAGCGTTGAATCATTTTGTTATCGCCAGTGATCTTGAAGTGAACAAGGAACAGATTGACACAAATGTACTTTTCTTCGACAAACATGATTCAGGTGATCTGGCGAAGAAAATGTTGATAGTTCTGAATAATGAAACCAAAATAGTTCCATATGATTACTCAAAAAATATTGAGCAGTTTAAAAATGATCTTGTGGATGTTTTTGAATTAAAGAAATGATGCAAGGAATAAGTATTATCATCTGTTGTTACAACAGCGAAACCCGTATCAAAGAAACGTTAGAGGCTCTGCAAGCCCAGGATGTTGGCAATGATATCGCTTGGGAAATTTTGTTAATAGATAACAATTCCAATGATAAAACAGTTGAGGTTAGTCAAAAGATATGGGAGGAGAAAAGCATTACTACTTTCAGAATCATTAAAGAACCACAACCCGGTCAGGCGCACGCCAGAAGAAAGGGAATCAAAGAATCTCAATATGATATAATTTCATTCATTGATGATGACAATAGAGTTTGCAAGAACTGGGTTTCAACAGTGATGGAAATATTCTCCAAACATCCGGAGTGTGCAGCTTGTGGCGGTTTAGGACGCGCTGTATTTGAAAAATCCGAACCCTTTTGGTTTCAGAAATATCAGGACAACTTTGCAATAGGACCACAAGGAGCTCAATCGGGATATGTTGAAGAAAGAAGGTCATACTTATATGGAGCTGGTTTTAGTCTGAGGAAAAAAAGCTACGATTTATTATTAAACAGCAACTTCCCTGCTATCCAGTCAGGTCGATTGAGTAAAACTCACAGAGGCGGCGGCGAAGACAGCGAACTAAGTTTTTGTTTGGTTATATTAGGGTTTAAACTCTGGTACGACGAGCGACTTAAATTTGATCATTTTATGCCCGAATCGCGTATGACTGTTGAAGGTTTAGTTGAATTACAAAAAGGCTTTGGTAGAGATGAAGTCGTGCTATCAATGTATAGATCACACATAAGTAGTTTTTACAAACCTTTAAATTCTATCTTCATTATTTACATAAAATCGATTTTCAAATTAATGATGCATAATTTTAAAAATCGAAATTTAAAGGATCCCGAACAACTCCTCTACTTATCAATTTACAACAAGTTGGTAAATGCATATTTAAGTGAACTTTTGTATTTTAGAAAAACATATAAAAGTTTAAAACATAAAATTGACAAATTTGCAGAAGAGAATAGAAATAAGGCTTTGAATAAAAACTCTGCACAATTCTAAGCTTATGATAATTTCACACAAGAAAAAGTTTATATTCATTCATATCTATAAGGTAGCCGGCACTAGTGTGCGTAGAGTATTAGATCCATACAACGACATGTCTAATGTCGATTTCCCATGGTATCAGAATATCATTTTCTGGCTTGGAGCCAAGTATAATTTTTTTTCACAACGTTCAATGAATCATATCAAAGCCGAAAAGTTAAAGAAACTACTTCCCGGCAAAGTCTTCAATGAATACTTTAAATTTTCTTTTGTAAGAAATCCATGGGACTGGCAGGTTTCCTTATATCATTTCATGATACAGAACACCAAGCATCCTCAGCATCATCTGATAAAAAAAATGAAAAGTTTTGATGAGTACGTAGATTGGGTAGTAAAAAACGAACATTCTTTACAAAAAGATTTTTTATATGATAAAGAAGGAAATCTTATTGTAGATTACATTGGTAAATTTGAGAACCTGCAGGAAGATTTTACGGAGATCTGCTTACGACTCGAAATAGAGCCGGTAATATTACCACTTACAAATAAAAGTAATCATTCCCATTACAGAGATTATTACTCAGAAGAAAGCAGGGAAAAGATCTATATTGCATTCAAGGAAGATATCGATTATTTCCATTATGATTTCTGAAAATTCATGACCCAAGAAAAAAAATATCATACTGAATGCCTTTTGTGTGGCAATAATAAACTGATCAATATTTTTGGTGACGATCATTTTATTTCTCGTTGCTCAAAATGCAATTTTGTATTCAGCAGGGAAATAGCGAGTCCGAAAATCTTACAGACTTTCTATGATAACTATCCAATCGCTGATGAGTATTTTGAACTTACCAGACAGCGCTATATAACATTGCTTGAACAGTTTGAGCCTTTCAGGAAAACCGGTAAGATATTGGAGATCGGTTGCGGCGAGGCGTACTTTTTAGATGAGGCACGATCCAAAAATTGGAAAACTTATGGCACTGAAATCTCTACTCCACTTTTAGAAAATGCAATTAAAAAAAAGCATATTATTTACAACAATCTGGAAACGATCTCTGCAGAAGAGTTTGGCGAATTTGATATGATCATTTCACTTGAGGTGATTGAGCATTTGCCGGACCCTAAGTATTATGTTTCAAAATTTGAGAAACTGGTCCGCACTGGCGGTGGATTATATATGACTACTCCTAATTTCAATTCATTGGCAAGAATCTTACTCGGCAAGAACTGGAATAATATCGTTTTTCCTGAGCACTTATGTTATTTCACCAGAAAAACAATGAAAAAGTTGCTTACTCAATATAATTTCAAAGAAAAGTACACAAAAACAGAGGGAATAAGTCCTTCCCGTTTCGCCTATACTTTTCTGAAATGGAATCGGAAGGACAACAAGTCTGAATTCCAATACGATTATAATGAAAGAGATCGAAATTTTAGTGCTCAAATTGATAAAAAAATTCTACTTTCACTAATCAAAAAAGCGACAAATTCAATCTTAAACCTGACTAATGCAGGAGAAACATTGAAGATCTTCTATGTCAAAAAATAGTATGCTTAAAATTTCTGTTGTCATCCCTTCTTACAATCAAGGTGAGTTTTTGGAAGACACTATTCAATCAGTAATAAGTCAGGATTACCCAAATCTTGAAATTATTTTGATTGATGGTGATAGTTCAGATAATTCAAAATACATAATTAAGAAGTATAGTTCACATTTTAAATTCTGGGTCTCGGAAAAAGACAAAGGACAGAGCGAAGCAATTAATAAAGGTTTAAGACAATGTACAGGAGATATCGCAACATGGTTATGTAGTGATGACCTTTTCATGCCCGGTGCGCTGCAATTAGTAAATAGTTTATTCAGCAAATTGCCTGAGAATGTTGGCTTGATCCACGGGAGTTCCATCATCTTTACCGGAAATACAACAATCCGTTTGAACAAAGGAAATGTTGATGATAGTCTGGAGAACATTCTTTCCGGAATGACTTTCCCTCAGCCTTCAGCATTTTTCCGAAAATCACTTCTTGAGACTACAGGTTTACTTGACGAGCATCTTCATTTTGGAATGGACTATGACTTATTCAGCAAATTCGCTATAATTTCAAAATTCCAGTATGTAGATCATTGTCTTTCAAAATATAGATTGCATCCTGAAAGTAAGTCAGTATTGTCAGTTTCCAAATTCATTGATGAATGGTCAAAGGTTTTTATCGGGATTGCAGAATCAGCAAAGTTTGAGCCGGCAATAAAAATTTTAACTGAACTTGATATTAAGACTGAACGAAATGATTCTACATATCAATTCTTTACAAAACATTTTAAACATGAGACAATTGATCAGAAAAAATTATTGTACAAGTTCCTGTGCTTTGTTTTGCGTTACGACTATGAATCAGAACGATTCTCCAGAGCAAAGAAGATCTCAGGGCATCTGAATTTAAATTTCCGTGAGTACCTGAAATTGGAACCTGAAATTGAAAGAATCGTATGGAGAACAAAGCTTCCTCCTTCAATAATAAAAGTAGCAAGAAAAATTTCACGTAGACTATTTTACAAATGAAGGTAGGATTCATAACTTCACATATCAATCAATCTACACAGTGGAATTGGTTCTCAGATGAGCTTCTGAAAAGAGGTGTCGCTCATATTCACATAATCATCAATGAAAGCTATCCATTGCTTGCTGATGACCTGAAAAAAATGGGTGTAAAAGTTTACTATTTGCCTCACAAACGGTTCTATCACTTCTTTACTAATTTCATTAAAGTTTGCTACATATTACAGAAAAATAAGATTTCGCTAGTGCATACTGAATTGCCATACGGGAATCTTGTTGGATTGATCTCAGCCTGGTTTTGTGGAATTAAAATGAGAGTTTCTACTTGCGGAAATACAACTTGGGCATTCGATTACAACAATAAAAAACAAAAAATGATCGATAAGATCACTTATTTTTTGTCTAAAAAAGTAATTGCCTTAACTGAAGAAGCAAAATCATTTCTGATAAAAAATTATCATATTCCTGAAAGCAAACTTACTATTATTCATCATTCTCTGAAATCGGAAGAATATTTATTCAAGGATGACAGCAGGGTTGAAAAACTTCGCAATGACCTAAAAATAGAATCGAATGTATTTATTATAGGAATGGTTGCACGTTTTGAATTTTGGAAAGGTCACATTTTTGCCATCGAAGCCTTCAGAAAATTACTGATGGAATATCCGAATGTTCGCATGTTGATCTTTGGTAGTAAAGGCGAAAGTTTTAATTCAGTAATCAGGTACATTCAGAATTACGATTTGCAGGATCACATTATTTACAAAGGGTTTGTTTCCGATAACATTGCTTTATTCAGACTTTTTGATGTCCATGTACATATTCCGATTAATTCCGAAAGTGAAACATTTGGTATTAACATCATGGAAGGTATGATTAGCGGTTGTGCACAGATCCTGACATTATCCGGCATCAGTTGCTTTACAGCCCGCGATGAAGAGAACTGTCTGGTTGTCCCTTATTCTAATACAGAAGCAGTATATCTTGCATTGAAACGAATGATCTCTGATCCTGATTTAAGAAAACGGTTAGGAGAAAAAGCAAGAGAAGATGCCATGAAATATTTTCAGTATTCAGATAAAGTTCAAAAACATCTCGAACTGTATGAGGAGTTAAGAAAAGAAATAACAAAATGAAGATGCCTTTCTTTTCAATTGTAATTCCTGTTTATAATCGAAGTGAAATTTTTGAACAGCGACTAACCTACCTGCTTAAACAAGATTTCACTGATTTCGAAGTTGTTATAGTGGATGATGGAAGTTCAGACCTGCTGGCAGAAAAACTAAAATCAATACTCACCGAATTCCCGAATGTCAGGATCATCCGACAAATTAATTCTGAACGTGGAGCTGCCAGAAATAACGGTATCAGAAATTCTAATGGTGAGTATGTTGTCCTTTTTGACTCCGATGATTTCATGCATCATGATCATCTTTCAAAACTTCGCGAGGGAATAACACAAAATATCAACCCTGATTTTATTGCAACAAAATTTAACTTTAAGGATGAAACCGGAAAGATTTATGATTCAGAGATCATGAAATTCAAGTCCGGCGAATATGATTACCGTTTATTTCTGAACGGCAATCCATTGGCATGTAATGTTACTTTCAAAAGAAATCTAAAAGACCTGATTTATTTTAATGAGGATAGAAATTACTCAATTAAGGAAGACTGGATGTTTATGATTAGTAATTTGAAGAATCATAAACTTATGTTACTTGAGGATGTGACGATCTCAATGTTTGATCATGCTAATCGTTCGATGAAATCAGATAATAAGATCATTATTCAACGGACATTGAAGGCAACTGAGTGGATAAAAGAAAACATAGAACTATCTTCTTCAGAACTTGACCAATTATATTCCCATCGAAATTATTTTTGTGCAATCCATTCTTATCTGGATAATGAAAGAATGAATGCAATTCAATTCTCTATAAAATCAATATTAAAAGGCGGACTAAAACAGAAATACATATCGATCCTGGTCAAGTCTGTACTGGGAAGGAGGATCATTTTAAAAGTAAAATGAGTGCAGGTAAAAATATTCTAATATTGACTCACTGGAGTTTTCAGGATGCATTAATTCAGACCTACACTCTACCCTATGTTCGTTTGATAAGAAAGAACATAGCAGCTGAGAGAAAAATAATTCTTGTAACATTTGAACAAGATCATTTCAAGATGACCAATGCACTC
>JAYUWA010000641.1:0-8740 GCA_043753795.1 Bacteroidota bacterium
ACAACTTTGGGAATGACGAATGCAGTTCAAATTACCGGCGGAACTTGTGCATCAACAATTAATAATACAGTGCAGCTGTTTCCATGCAGTCCGCCAACAATCGTTGCCAATGTTACACCCAATCCTGTTTGTTTAGGTGATACATTCACAATTAAAGAAAATTCCGGACTAGGAACTTTTCCTTCTTATCAATGGAGTACACTTGATGCAAATCTTGCATTTATCAGTGCGAATGGTGTAGATAGTATTCAAGGTGTATTTAATTCTGCCTCGCCCGGGAATCCTATTGTTAATTTTACAGCAAATGATGTATTCGGATGTTTGTATAGTGGAGAAATCACAATTGATGTGATTAATTGTATTGCACCTCCGGTTGCATCTTTCTCTATCGATAAAGATTCTATCTGCCCCGGAACTTGTGTTACGTTCATGAATCAGTCGACTGGTGCTTCTTCTTCACTATGGATATTTACCGGTGCTGTTGAAGATTCCAGCGTACTAAATGATCCGGACCCTGTCTGTTATTCTACACAAGGACAGTATAGTGTTACTCTTATAGTATCAAACGGCGGAGGAAGTGATACCATCACTTTGAATAATCTTGTGCACGTTTTTCCTCTTGCAGCAATTCAAAATGTTACGCTGATAAATGATACACTTTATTCAAATCAAGGCTTTGCAACGTACCAGTGGTATTTCAACGGTAGTCTGATTGGTGGCGCAAATTCCTATTTTTATGCCGCTACCTTAAATGGAAATTATACAGTTGTAAGTACTGATCTCAACGGTTGTGAATCTTCTTTTGAAATTCTGAATATAATTCTGAATTCCGCTGAAGTAGATTCAGACAAATTCTCAATTTATCCGAATCCTGCAACAAGTAGTTTTGAAATAGAACTTGGAGAAACTTCTGCAAAGGAACTTGCTATTTACAATAATGTCGGAGGAATTATATTCTTTGAAAAAATTTCTTCTGATAAAAAGAAATTTTCGCTGGACAATTTTGCCCCGGGAATTTATTTTGTCAGAATTTCTTCTGCAGAAAATTTTGCAGTTCAAAAACTGATTGTTACCGAATAATCTAAAAAATAAAATCTGATGAATCTATTTCAAATTAAGATGAGACATTTATTGTCAATTATGCTGGTAACACTTTTGATAGCATGTGGTGGCGGCAAAGAGGAGCGGATCAAGGAAGTTCAGACGTACCTTGACGAATACAACAAGAAGTATCAGGAGTTATATACTGCAAGTGCTGCCGGACAATGGCAAGTTAATACTCACATTGTAGAAGGTGATACAATGAATGCCTATAACTCCGGTATTGCAGATCAGGCTATGGCAAAATTCACAGGAAGCAACGAGAATATTGAAAAAGCAAGATCCTATCTGAAATGGGAAAATGAATTGTTTCCACTTCAGATAAGACAATTAAAAAAGATTCTTTATCTGGCCGCCGGTGGCCCTGCAACTGCTGAGAAGGAAGTAAAAGAATTAATAAAAGCCGGAACTGCTCAGACGGAAAAATTATACGGGTATAAATTCACTTTGGAAGGAAAAGAAATTACTCCAAATGATATCGATTCACTCTTGTCGCATGCAACAGATACAATCATTCGACGCAAAGCTTGGGAAGCATCCAAAGAAATCGGAAAAGAGTTAAAACCGGGACTGATGAATCTTGTTGGTTTGCGAAATAAGGTCGTGCAAGGTTTGGGTTATCCTGATTACTTCACCTATATGGTCTCTGATTATGGAATGAAAAAAGATGAAATGATGGCCATGCTGAAGAAATTCAATCAGGAATTATTTCCATTGTACAATGAACTACATACTTACATGCGATACGAACTTGCTAAAAAGTATAATTCCAAAGAAGTTCCTGATTATATTCCTGCTCAATGGCTCAGTAACCGTTGGGGACAAGACTGGAGTGAGATGGTAACTGTTGAAGGACTTAATCTGGACAGTTCACTCAAGAGTAAAGATGGTGAATGGCTGGCAAAACAAGGTGAGAAGTTTTATGTGTCGTTAGGATTTCCGCAATTGCCACCTGTGTTTTGGGAAAAATCAAGTCTTTATCCTGTTGCAAAGGGTGCAGGTTATAAAAAGAACACTCATGCTTCTGCATGGCACATGGATCTTGAAAAATCAGTTCGTACATTAATGTCTATCGTTCCGAATTCTCATTGGTATGAAACGGTTCACCATGAGTATGGACATATTTATTATTATCTTTCTTACAGTACACCTGAAGTTCCATATTTACTTCGTGAAGGTGCGAACAGAGCTTATCATGAAGCACTGGGAAGTATGATGGGACTGGCTGCAATGCAAAAGCAATTTGTTGCAGGTTTAGGATTAGTTGATTCAGCAACACAGATCGATGAAACAAAGCAACTGCTTAAAAATGCAATGCATTATGTTGTATTTATTCCATGGAGCACAGGAACAATGAGCAACTTTGAGCATGATCTTTATTCGAAAAATTTACCTGCAGATCAATGGAATAAAAGATGGTGGGAGTTGGCAAAAATGTATCAGGGAATTGTTCCGCCTTCTGAACGATCTGAAGAGAATTGTGATCCTGCTACGAAGACACATATCAACGATGATCCTGCAGGGTATTATGATTATGCTATCTCTTTCATTTTATTATTTCAGATCCATGATCATATTGCAAAAAATATTTTGCATCAGGATCCGCGAAACACAAATTATTTCGGGAATAAAGAAGTTGGAAAATTTATTGAAGACATTATGAAACCGGGGGCGAGTGAAGACTGGCGAAAGCTATTGAAAGATAAGACAGGAGAGGATTTGAGTGCGCGTGCAATGTTAGATTATTTCTCGCCTCTAATGGGGTGGTTGAAGGAACAAAATAAAGGAAGAAAATACACTTTGGAAGAAGTCAAATAAGAAGGTAAAGTGCGCTTTGAACTGCTAGATTTCCGCGGCCTTCAATGAGTTTTTCAGAAAAAAATTTCTTAAAAACTCGTCGAAGGCCGATTTTTTTTTCTTGAACCTTAAGGTTTGATTGTTAATATCTTGCCTATGTATATACCTCTGTACCTCCTGATTCTACTGGGAAATTGCGATTTTAGTGAAATTTTCAAGTTAGTTTAGATACTAAAAAAAACGCTGTAAGTCGCTGCTGTTCATAACTTCAGAGGTTTTTTATTCGCCAATTTTTTTCGGGTTTTTACCAAAAGTTGGAGTCTAAATGAGTTTTTGTCAGTAAATTTGGAGCGAACACGTACCAACCAAAACCATTCTTTAACGCCACATTTACCACACTTTACATGAACACATTTTTGAAAAAGGTTGCCACTCCCGGCATCCTCCTTTTGTTGCTTAGCCTGAACTCGTTCTCGCAAATTGTTATCAACGAAATTTGTCCTTCAAATGTAAACATCATTCAGAACTCGAATGGTGATTACGACGACTGGATTGAATTATACAATGCTGGTGGGAGCACAGTCAATTTGCAGGGATATGGTTTGACTGACGATATCACCAAACCTTTTCGCTTTACTTTTCCTTTATACAGTTTGGGTTCAGGGCAAAGAGCTCTGGTATTTGCATCTGACTCAACAAGCAATGTAATTGTTGATCATTATGAAATGGCAGTGAATGCACTTTCTTCCTGGAAATACAGAGCAGGTAGTGGTTCTTTAGATACGAATTGGAGAAATAATTCTTTTAGTGATGGCACATGGTCATCAGGAAATGGTGGAATTGGTTTTGGAGATGGTGATGACAATACTACGATCTCAGCGACAGTTTCCGTTATGATGCGAAAAACATTTACTGTACCTGATACTTCACAGATCCTTAAAGCTGTTCTGATGATGGATTACGATGACGGATTTGTTGCTTATTTAAATGGAGTAGAAATTGCCCGAGCAAATTTAAGTGGTTACCCTCGTCCTAATTGGAATACGCTTGCACTCTCTTCAAGTGAAGCAAACAACTATCGTGGACTTGAAATAGATTCGTTTTTCATAGATCCTGTATTATTGAAATCGATTATTCGTCAAGGCAGCAATGTTTTTACTGTTGAAACACATGATGTATCCGCTTCATCAACGGATATGTCATCTGAGCCGTATCTGTTTTTTGGAATGAAAAGTTCAGGTTTGACTTTCAGCAATCCACCTTCTTGGTTTAATTCACCTGACAATGAATTCTTCAATGCTAAATTTAAATTGATGCGTACCGGAGAAACTGTCACATTATTTAATCCAAACGGATCAGTTGCGAATCAAGTCACGTTTCCTGCTGTTGACATCGACCATTCTTATGGCAGAAAACCTGATGGTTCAGCGAGTTTTTGTTTCTTGTCGAGTCCTACTCCTCAAACAAGTAATAATTCAGCTGCATGCTATAGCGGTTATGCAGGTACAGTAATATTTAACAGAGCGAGTGGATTTTATAATTCGACTCAAAACATTACACTCTCATCGTCAATTCCTGGTGCAACCATTCGATATACTACAAATGGAAATGTTCCGAAGACTACTGACCGATTATATACAAACTCTATTAATGTAAACAGAACAACTACGATACGTGCAAGAGTTTTTCTAAGTGGTTATTTACCCGGACCAACAATTACAAATACATACCTGATTGATGAGGATACAGATTTACCGGTATTTTCTATTGTAACCGACTCGCTTAATTTGTGGGATTATAACACAGGGATTTATGTAAAAGGACCTAATGCAGAACCTGCATCACCATACTTTGGAGCAAACTTCTGGCAGGACTGGACAAAGCCCGCATCAGTTGAATTTTTTGACAAGAATCAAAATTCTGTTGTAAAGTTTGATTCAGATATTGAGATCTCGGGAAATTATTCGAGAGCAAAAGATCAGAAGAGTTTTGAGATCAAACTAAGCGATCGTTATGGTACCAGTGAATTGAATTATTCATTCTGGCCTGACAAGCCTTATGTTGATAAGGTTGATAAATTAATTATTCATAATGCCGGTACAGACTGGAACGTAGTTCATTTCCGTGATGGTTTAATGGAGAGAATAATGAAAAACACTCATAGTGGTTATCTATCTTCTGTACCATCAATTATGTTCCTTAACGGTGCATACTGGGGAGTTTATAATATCCGTGAACATAATGATAATAACTGGATCAAAACGAATTACGGACTTGATAAAGATGAGATAAATCTTTTGAGAGAGGGTGGAAGTACAATGGAAGTTAAACAAGGCAGTGATGTGAGTTTCTGGAGTATGTATAATTATGCAACTTCTCAGAATGCAAATAGTCAGACTTATTATGATTACATGAACAGTGTTCTTGATCTTAAAAACTATGCAGATTATTTTATTGCTGAAACTTATTATAACAATGGCGACTGGATAGGTGAGTGGACAAACAATATTAAATTGTGGCGGCCTAGTGCTCCCGGAAGTAAGTGGAAATACTTATTGTATGATACGGATTATGGTTTCGGATTAAAAGGAAGTGTGAATGACAACCGACTGTCGATTGCAATCAATCCTGTGGCATTCTCTCACAGTTCTGAAATGTTTGATGCTATTCTAGATAATCCTACTTTCAAAAGATATTTTATAAATCGTTATGCCGATCTGATAAATACGATTTATCTACCATCAAATGTTGAAGATGTAATTGAACACTTTGAAGATTCAATGGATTTTGATATGGTCAATCATTTTGCAAAATGGGGAAGTAATTCTTCAACGTGGCAGTCGAATATCAATAGCATGAAATCGTTTATCAATGCCAGACCAGATAAAGCACGTGACTACATTAGATCACAGTTTTCGTTAGGGGCAAAGGTTACATTGACTTTGCAATGCTCTCCGGCAGGATCGGGAAGAATTGAGATCAGTACGATCACACCAACAAGTTTACCGTGGTCAGGTGTTTACTTTAATGGAAACCCTGTTACGATTACTGCAATTCCAAATCCGGGATATACCTTTTCTCATTTCAGATCTAACGTAACGATCACATCTAATAATTCCAATCAGTCGGTTACGTACAACTTCACTGCAAATGATGTGATCACTGCTCACTTCACCGGTTCAGCAGCAAGTCCGCAGGTTACGATCAGTGAATTTAATTATAATGCTGATTCGGCTGCCAACTCAGGCGACTGGATTGAATTATGGAATTACGGTAGTACTGCATTGAATATTTCAGGATGGAAATTAAAAGACGGTCAGGAAAATCATGTGTTCGTTTTCCCAACGGGTACTGTAATTCCTGCAAATGGATATCTTGTAGTAGTAGAAGACTCTCTTAAATTCAAATCGCAATTTCCAAATGTCAATAACTGGATCGGTCATTTAGGATTTAATTTTTCTAATGGCGGCGATGAAGTTCGATTGTTTAAGTATGATGATAACTTGCATCTTTCATTTACATATCAGGATAACGTGCCTTGGCCGTATGAGTCTGATGGCGGTGGATATACCAATGAACTTGTAAACAGAAATATAAGTTTAAATGATGGTTCAAACTGGTTCCCCGGTTGTCTGGGTGGTTCACCCGGAAGAGCATATAGTCCTTCTATTTCAACCTCTGTAAGTATCTCCGGTAACTCTACAATTTGTACAGGCGGAAATGCTACGTTAAACGTGACAAGTATTCCAGGATACACTTATCAGTGGAGAAGAAATAATGTTTCGATTTCCGGTGCCAATGCTGATAGTCTGGTCGCATCACAAGCTGGAAATTATACAGTATCTGTCAGCGATGGAAGTTGTACTGTAATGACTCCTGCATTTACGCTGAATGTTGTAACTACTACTGCAGACCCTGTTACAACATCAGCTTCAGTATGCGGTCCTGATTCTGTGACCTTAACAGCTACAGCATCGGATTCAATTTTCTGGTATGATGCTCCGAATGGAACTGAATTAGGATCGGGAGAAATATTTGATACTCCGGTATTAAATTCAACTACGACATACTATGCTCGTAGCAGTAGAAATTGTCCAAGTGGTTTTGTTAGCGCAGTTGCAACAATTACTCCGCAGACTGCAACACCATTGGTGAATGATGTATTCCGTTGTGGTCCGGGAACAGTAACACTCACTGCTTCCGGTGCTTCTACAATTTATTGGTATAATGCACCAACAGGCGGAGCACTTCTTGAAACCGGAAGTTCATTCGTCACAAATATTATTCCTCACGATACTGTTTTTTATGTGGAATCAGGAAGCGTTTGTCCAAGTCAACGTATAGAAGTTCATGTTACAATAAATACAACGGAAGAACCGGTTGCAATTGATGCTTCAAGATGCGGTACCGGAACTTTAACGCTTACTGCAACTTCCGCTTCGCCATTAATATGGTATACAAGTGAGTTTGGTGGCACATCTGTTGGTAATGGAGCTTCATGGACAACACCTACATTAAGTGCGTCTGATACTTTTTATGTTGAAGCTAATGGTGGTTGTGCAAGTTCACGGGTTCGTGTTATTGCAATTGTGACTCCAATTCCGCCTGTACCTACAGCGCCGAACGTTACTATTTGCGGACCTGGTACTGTTGACTTGAATGCAACCTCTACTGAACAAGTCTATTGGTATACTTCTGCCATCGGTGGTACCCTCTTAAACACAGGAACTTCTTTTACTACTCCTGTACTGACATCTACAACTACTTACTACATAGAAGCCGGGTATACATGCAGAAGTTCACGAACAGCGGTTCAGGCAATAGTTTCGTCGATTCCTGCTGCTCCAACTGCATCCGATGTTTCACGATGTGGAACAGGCACTGTAAATTTATTGGCAAATTCACCTGAGTTAATTACATGGTTTGATGCTCCTACAGGAGGTAATTTGCTTGCAACAGGTGATGCATTTACCACACCTTCGATTTCAGTAACTACAGCATACTATGCCGAAGCAGGAGTTGCGTGTATCAGCAATACCAGAACTACTGTGAATGCAATAATTGATGCAGTCCCGGCACCGCCGTCTGCTTCAGATGTTTCACGTTGTGGAACGGGTACTGTGACTCTTACTGCATCAGCACCGCAAACAATTTACTGGTTTGCTAATGCAACGGGTGGTTCTCCATTAACAACAGGACCAAGTTTTACAACACCTTCATTATCTACAAATACAACTTACTATGTTGAAACAGGAACCTCTTGTCGAAGTACTCGGATTCCTATACAAGCATTGATTGCAAATCAACCGGCTGCTCCTAGTGTAATAGACGGCGCACGTTGCGGTCCGGGAACTGTGGTTCTCAGTGCAACATCACCTGCTGTAATTAATTGGTATGCTAATGCTAGCGGCGGTACTTCTTTAGGAACAGGATCTTCTTTCACAACTCCTGTTATCAGTACAAGTACAACTTTTTATGCTGAAGCGGGGAGTGGATGTAATAGTCCACGAGTACCTGCTGAAGCAACAATCACTTCTGCACCGGTCGCACCGTCAGCAGCAAATGTTTCGCGTTGCGGAACAGGAACTGTTACTCTTATTGCTACAGGTACACAAACGATCAATTGGTATAGTGCACAAACAGGTGGAACATTATTGGCAAGTTCTACTTCTTATACTACGCCTTCTATTTCTACAACTACAACCTACTATGTAGAACAAGGAACAGGTAGTTGTCAGTCGAGCAGGGTAGCCGTACAGGCAATTGTAAACTCTGTGCCTTCAGCTCCTTCTGCTGCAGATGTAAGCAGATGCGGAACAGGATCAGTAACATTGACTGCTAC
>JAYUWA010000642.1:0-2856 GCA_043753795.1 Bacteroidota bacterium
TTTGAACTTTGAACTTTGACCTACCGCGCTCCCTGCTTAAACTTAGCAATCGACTGTCTGGTAAAATCCGACAACACCAATTTCCCGCTGATCTCTGCGCGTTCAACAAGTAAAGTATCCCAATTCTCCGTGCCTGTCCAGAAAACTTTTTTAAGTTCTTTCATTGCGTCGGGATTGCTGTTGGATAATTTCGTGGTTAAATTTAGAATCGATTGATCCATTCCTTCAATTGATTCATGTACTTCTGCATACATTCCTTTTTCTTTAGCCCACGAAGCATCCTGCCATTCAGTTGCATTGATTGACATTGAACTGAATGCCGCATTTCCAATTTTTCTTTCTACTGCAGGACCAACTACAAACGGACCAATTCCTACTGCGAGTTCACTTAGTTTAACGGATGCAGCCATTGTAGCAAATGTGTAATCCGCTGCGCAGGCAATTCCAACACCGCCTCCTACTGCTTTGCCTTGTACACGTGCAATTACAAATTTTGGTGCTTTGCGTATCGCGTTGATCACGGCTGCAAATCCTGAGAAGAATTTTTTTCCTTGTTCTAAATTTTCAATTGCAACAAGTTCATCGAATGAAGCTCCTGCGCAAAAAGCTTTTTCGCCTTCGCTTTTTAAAACAATAACTTTCACTTCCGGATTTGATCCGGCAGTCGTAATTTCAGTAGCTAAATTTCGAAGCAATTCGCCTGGTAGTGAATTACTCTGTGGATGAAAAAAAGTTATCGTTCCTATTCCATCAGTGATTGTCTGCGAAATTTTTCCTTCGTTCATAAATATCTATTTGGAAACAAAGAAAAGAAAATATTTTGAGGATCATTCAAAATATATACTTCATGATTAATTCTCTTGCAATCGTCTAAGAATGAAATATTCATCATTTTCCCAAAAAACATCATATCGGTTTCGGAATTTTTCCAGATAAACATCAAGGCGAGGGTCGAAAATGTCAGTATCGTAAGACTTAATTTTGGAGCAAATCAGATAATTAACTTTCAAACGTAAAAACATTGCTTCAACTTGTTCAGACGATTGTCCCGTCATCAGATAGGTAGCCGGGTGATCAGTGTATAGAGAAAGGGCAATTGCCTTTATAAAGCCAACGACTTCGCTTTTCGGAATTTTGTCTTTTACGACATTCAGCATTTCTTGTGAAGTAGGTCTATGAGGTCCGTCGGGAATATCGTTTTGTTTATCAAATGTTCTTTTGAATGGTAAAATATAACCTATCATCGTGATAAAAATAACAGAAAGGATTATTGAATCACTGTAAATTCTTTTGAATGACCTTGTAAGTAGCACTATTATATCGAATGTGTATGTTATCAGTAATGGAAACACCGGAAACATAAATCTAAATCCACCGGTGCTTTTGTTGAAGAGTAGAATCATCAGCAGATAAAACAGGAAAAACCACTCAGTAAATCCTGCTTTTTTTCTTAGATTGACAAGCCAGCCTGCCACTGCTAAAAATACCCACCACGAAGGCATCGTGTTCCAGTTTCCAGGAAAGAAAAATGCTGTACCTAAAACATCATAATAATATTTTGCATTTGAAAATAGGCCTGACGATTCTTTGCCAAATGAATTGGAGTAGAAGCCCAGGAAATATTTCATTTCAACATGAAAAATAATCGTGTTGAAAAGGAAAAAGAAAAGTCCGGCACTCAGAATTACTATTGCAGCGGATTTAATGCGCTTCCTCTCAAAAATGGTAAAACTCAACTTGCGTTCTCCATCCGGGCCATGTAGTAGTATGTCCGCTATCAGAGCAGCTACCGCTGCAATTCCCACAAAACGGATAGAAGTAAGCCAGGATGCCAGTATTCCAGAAACGACATAAAATAAAACCGACCTGTTCTTTCGCTCTACAACTTGAATAAGAAGAAATAGAAAAAATACAAAGGGGATATCGGTGAGAATGCTGTCTTTCAGCAAAAGTAGATAGTGATTATATAAAATAAAAATCACTATTGAAAGAGAGATCAACGGACTGAAATATTTTTTGAAATAATTAAACATCAGTAATCCAAGACCGATCATGAAAATTGAAATCAAGATCAGATAGGATTGCACTGACAATTTGAAAAAATAATATACAGGAGAAATTATCAGAGGAAATCCAGCCGGATATGCATGCAAAGCAAAATCTCCATCGACCTCGTCGAAAACTAATCCATTATCGATCTGTGGTCTTTGCTCAACAATATTTCTTGCCTGCAATATGTATTGAGCATAATCATCACCCCAGTCATGATACGGCTTTACATCTATATAAAGTAAAGGCAGAAGCAAAAGAATACATGCAATAAAATATCCTCTGTTTAATCCGGTCATGAGAAAATATTGTCGAGTCTTATTGCTGCTAAGTAAAGGTTTTTATCCGAAATCAGAATCTGCTTTTCAACTTTAAAATTTATAATAGCGGTCACAAAAAAGCCATCCCCTTATCAGGCGATGGCTTTTTTATTTTTTTGAAATTCTCAATTAAGAAATCACGTTGTTGTGAAACACCGATCAGAAAAATCTGATTAATCCTTAAATCCAGGTTAAATCACGGTATTAATTAGAGGTATACGAAGGCAATTTTCCTTCAGCAATCAACGTATCCGTCTTCTCCTTGTGCGCAGAATAATCTCCGAAACAAAGAGCAGATAACATTTCATCACGTGACATGTTAACATTGCCTAATTGCTTTTTGATCTCAACACCACAACGATCAACGAAAGTTTCGAAACGCTCCGGTGCCCAGATGTAAACTTTTTTCTGCCAATCAGGAATCGTTCTGTCGATCTTGAATTCTGTAGGAAGATCCCCGTGAATAATGGCTTTTACTTCTAATCCT
>JAYUWA010000643.1:0-8739 GCA_043753795.1 Bacteroidota bacterium
AATCTAATTAACGAAAAGATACTACAGATCACAGGTTACGATGTTAAAGTAAACTCCTTCACTGATGCCAAAGTCGCTTTAAATTATTTAAACAATGTAATAAAATTTGAAATTGACAATTTCCCGGATCTGATCTTTGCAGACATCAATATGAATGGTATGAATGGTTGGGAATTCGCCGAAAAACTTTCAGTCTTCCCTGATATAGCTCTCAACAAATTGCAATTTTATATGCTAACTTCCTCGATTGCTCAGGAAGATATTAATCGGACAAATGCATATAGTATTATAACTGGTATAAATTCAAAACCTTTAACTGAAGAAATCATAGTAAATTACATTTCAAAACTGATCTTCAAAACGTAAATATC
Source organism: Bacteroidota bacterium (assembly GCA_043753795.1). GTDB lineage: Bacteria > Bacteroidota > Bacteroidia > AKYH767-A > 2013-40CM-41-45 > JADKIH01. Next base: position 372 of record JAYUWA010000643.1, read on the forward strand.
AGTTACCTATTTCCGACAATGGTATTTTTATTGAATACCCTATCTCAAATCCTTTAAATGGACTTCCTTGCAATTCATGCGAAACAATGACGAGTTCATCATTTAATATTTCAACTGTCAGATAGTGAAAGTGAGGTTTGTATTTATCTGAAACATCTTCTAACCGATCAGCGGAATTACTTAATGGATGATTTAAGCCACCGCCGCCGCCGATAATTATAAAATCTTTGTTTTGTTTTTTGAAATATTCAAAAGCATGTGAATGGCCGGTAATAAAAAGTTTGGCTTTTTTCGATTTTAGAAACGGTTCGACAAAATAATTCTGAACCAATGCAGATGATCTGACGAGTCTACTATTGGTATAAGGCGGATGATGGCAACCAAAAATGACCGCTTTAACCGCTTTATTAGTGTCTAATGCATCGACCGTATCTTTCAACCAACTATTTTGTTTCTTGATCTCGTCTGCACTCAAGGAACTAAAATTACTGTTGAGCAGAACTACAGCAATTGAGTCGAACATCTGTAGATAACCCGTTCTTTTGTGATCCGGAAATCTAATTTGAAATTTAGCTTCTCCTGTAACCGGCCTTTGCATTAACTCATGATTACCAAGGACTGCATATATCGGTATTCCTTCATCTCTCACAGCTCTGATATAAGCATCCACCGGTCGCCATTTGTTTTCACTATATCCCAAAGAAACCACATCACCCAATAGAAAAAATGCAAGCGGTTTGATTCTGATAATATCTTTAAAAACAAGTTCAGTTGCTTTTGTGTTGTTATCTGATTTTAAGAACACCTTCTCAATCCATAATGGTGCTTGAGTATCACTTGCAAAAACTAACATATTCGAATACGGTTTATCTTGTGCTTTTGTCACTTGATTAATAAGCAAGATCGAAAACAAAATAATACTTACTTTGGACTTTACCATTTAACTAATGTATAACGATACGACATTTGCATAACAAATGCTGCTTGTTTAGATTCTGCAGCATCCATCCATTTCAGTTCACATCCTAAAGCATTTCGTTGATTGCTAAAGAAAAGGTATGAACCTCCAGCTATCCAACCAAGGCTTACAGACTTTGATCGTACTTTGCCTAGATAATTCAGTTCTGTAGTTTGAAAGTAAGACCCTGCTCCCGCCCTGATATGAAACTTTTTTGTCAAAGGCATTGAGAATTCAAGCAAGAGAGGAATCGCAGTAATCTTCAAATCACCTTCAGCGCTACTGCTCTTCAATTTAAATCGGTAGAACTCCAATAATCCACTTTCCAGTGAAACAGTTAATCGGTGATCAGTTTTGCAGTTTACTCTGAATGAAAATGCTTCATGAAGTTTACTTACAGATGTTTCCAGATGTTCCGGCACATTGGGCTGAGTTGAATAATAAGAAGCTCCGACTCCAACCTCAACGCTCAATTGAAATAGTTTATTGTTTATAGAATCCTTCGGAAATATTTCCTGCGAATAACCATAAGCACAATGAAACATTGCGACGATCAGTAGTGATAATTTCCTATAAACCGGCATAATAATAATAGGCTATAGTTGATGGATAATTTGATAAAATGCCATCGTAGATATTCTCAGCTATATATTGTTCAATATATTCTCTGGAATCCAATGTCCATACATACACTTTTTTGTTTCTATTATGTAAACTCTCAATTTCAGCTCTCAATATTCCTAATGACCAGGGAGCACCCCACGCGCTTGCATTAACATTGTCAATTTCATCGTATCTTTCATTCAAGCTGGGAATATTTAAATAATCAGGTAGCTGACTAAAGTTATTCTGAACTATCTCATCTGGTATCCCAATTAAAATTTCCAGATTCCTGTTAAGTTGAATTGAACGAAGCAAATACTCTTGCTGAATTTGTTGTATTTGTTGAAGACTGCCATCATATTTTATGTCAATCCAAACAAATCGGAGAGATGTTTGATATAAAACAACATCAAGAATTTCTCTTAGAGTTGGTATCGTTTGACCATCTGTCAACCTTACAAGGTCACGGATCTGCACAAATGAGTAATTGGAAATATTTCCCATCATACCATTTGGCTTGATCAATCTATCATTTAACGTTTCATCATGGTAAACGATAGGAATCTCATCAGACGTTAATCTGACATCTAATTCAATTCCGGTAGCGCCTAATTTTGATGAAAGTAAAACCATGTTGATAGAATTTTCCGCAGCAGGAAGCAAGTCTGAAGTTCTTCCTCCACACCGATGCGCAAGTATCAGAAAGTTTGAATCGTCTCTAAGCGGTCTTTTGTAAACCAGAACCAATGAATCTAATTGATCAGGAAGCTGCCCATAATTTCCTGTAAATAGTATACTATCTTGTTGAATTGGTTCAGAGAGATCTGATATCAATCTAGTGCCACGATCATATCCAATTTTCAGTCGGATTATGCCTGTTTCAGTATTGATCAGTTTACGGTAATATCCATTTAACATGATCAAAGAATCAGTACGTCGTCCGGATGCAATGAAATAGCTATTGTCCTTCTCAAAAAAACCGGATACTGTAAAGAGCGTATCATTTTCTTCAATAGTCCAAACCCATTTTAATGCTGCACTACTTCCAAACATTGCATTACCATACGGAAGATCGTAAATCCCCTCCAACCGTGTTCCGATATCAGCCATCAGTGGTGCAGTTCCTGTCGCAGTAAATTCTGTCCAATTATTTTCAGGCACAGGAGCATCGAACTCTTTTTCGCAGGAAATTGAGATTGCAGCAATAGCTAAAATAAGTAGTGGATATACTTTCATATTATCAGTTGAACCATTATTTCGGGATAAAATATATGCTCTTCAAAAGTTTCGTTTAGAGTCCATGTCTGCCAATAAAAATCACAGTACATTGCACGGAATCCCAAAATGATCGATGTTGATTTTACAAATGGTTGTTCAATATAAAAGCTCATAGCTTGACCACTATATAAAGGAGATGGTAATGATTGAGATATTTCGCCGGCTATATCACGGCGGGCAAGATTCAGAATTAATTCAGCTTTCAAAGTAAGGTAGAGGTCCTTCTTTACAATCATTCCTCCTTTCAAAGCAGGATAACACATGAACCCATAACCTTTTCTATCAAAATTTTCCGAACGAATTATGCCGGCCCAAATTGACCCGGCCAATTCAAAAGCAAGACCATATTTATCATTCGAATCCAAAATATAACCGCTGTTCAATATTAATTCGTTCTGAATAAATTGAAATCGAATTTTTGGATTGAGGTAAAATCTCTCTGAAAAATATTTTATTGCTGTAAATTCTCCGGCAGGAATTCTTCTGTGAAATTCTTCTGTTACCAATCTGGGTGTGGTCATCAATGTTATTCCGTATGAACCATGCCACACGTTTGAACCATAAATGGGGTACACTACTGTAGATTGGGGTAAATTCTGCCCATAACCAGATATTCCGGTTACTAGCAAAATTAAGACGCAAATAAATTTCACTATTCTCATATCTATTTCTATCTACTGCGAGTAACACATTTATCCCAACACTTCAATTGACAATAGATATTTAATGGTTCAACTATTGAAATTTTTCTGAAATGTATTTTATCAGTGCTTCATCGCTCATCTTATTTGATGTGCTTTCCACTGCTACAGCATTTTTGTATTGAGGAACATCAGCAAGATAATTGATAAATTGTTCCTGTGCGACACCTGTGCCCGTTACATGAATTTCCTCTACATTTTGCATATGAGAAGTTATATTCTTAAAAAGCTTCTGGAGATCACCTTTCTCAGTGTTGTGGGCAACATTTTCATTTCCCCCTTTTTCAGCTGTTGCGCTTTTCTCGTGTGCAAGAATAACAAAGTTTCCCACCTCATTTTCTTCTCTTCCAACTACGACAGCATGAACACTATCTAGCCACACACCAAATTGTTTTTTATTTTTACTTGACATATATTTACTTAGTTTAATTATTTTTCTTCTTTCTTTATCCTATTACATCAGAAGTTTGCTGCAATACTGTCAGCAAATGCTTTTTGTTCTTGTATCTCCTGAAGATAAGTAGTAGCAAATGCCTTCACAATTGCATTACTCCCGGTCAATATCTCAGTCTGATGCAAACTAATGGTGGCTGCAAGATCATTAACTTGATTATGAATATAAACACTATCAAATTCTCTTCCTGTGAGCGTTAACAAATTATTTCTTATAGAGAGATGTGCAGGGTCTAATGAATCTGCAACTTGAAAATTCAGACTGTCGGCAAAATCAATCAATGTTTGTCTGTAAATCGTATGCTCTGCTCTTATTTTATCTGAGTAAGAAAGTATTCCGGCATCCGATGAAATAGTGCCTGTTATATGGCTAAGCTGAATAGCTGTATAAGTGGTCAAAGAGGCCTGCATTACAAAATACTCATCCTGGTTTAAACCTGGTTCTGTTGGCCCCGTATCTATATCCTTTTTACACCCAAAATTCAGAAACAACACTAATATTGTCAGAATAAACCTCATAAAGCAGCTTTTCAATTAACATAGAAAAAAGTATACCATCAATTAAACAAAAAAGAACCTTCTTAATGAAGGGCTCTCATTATCTCAAATTTACTCATCTGGAATTTTCTTGCCCGATATATCTCGAAATAAACTGAAATTATTTCAAAGAATCTCTTTGCATCATTCTATCATTTTGATTGCGATTTCTTGATGAATCCTGAGGCATAGTTGATGGATTGCGACGACGATCATTGATTTGCATAGAATCTGAATGTTGACGATCAATTGTATTTCTGTGCATCGAAGAATCAGCATGCGTCTGATTATTTTGCATTTTATTTTTACTTCTGTTCGTTGTACTATCAACTGAATTCGTTTGATTCATTCCTGCCTGGGCATAAATTGCAGAACTAAATGCAATTCCTGCCATTACGAATATTGCTTTAATCAGATTTTTCATTTCCTGTTTCTTTTAGAATTTATCATTAATCTAAAAACTTTATGCCAGCTCAACTAACGACTGAATTATGGCATTGTATTTTTATATTTTAACTGAAAGGTTATAAATGTTGCAGGTTTCTACACCGAAAAACTTCAGATTAAAGCCAGAATTGTATAAAACTTACCATAGTGACATATTTATGAAATACGATATAAAAGTTACGTCCGGATCAAACCACAGCTTTTGGACAGACTCTTCGGAACCAATTAAATTTAATCAACTCCATCAGAATCTCAATTGTGATGTTATTGTAGTCGGTGGTGGCATTGCAGGATTGACCATAGGATATGAACTTCTTGAAAACAATTATTCTGTCATTGTAATTGAGGATGGATATATTGGCAGCGGTGAAAGCGGCAGAACAACAGCGCATCTAACCTACGTACTCGATGAACGATATTTCTCGCTTATCGAATCGTATGGCATAGAGAAAGTAAAACTCATTGCAGAGAGTCATATTGATGCCATTGCAAAAATTGAATCTATAGTAAAGAAGGAAAATATCAATTGCGATTTTCTGCGATTGAATGGATATCTGTTTCTTCATCCTTCCGACACATCTGATTCACTTAATAAAGAATTTAAAGCTGCAGTTGAATTAGGTCTTCCTGTAAGTATTGAAAATAACACTCCCGGTTTAAAAGATAAATCGAAACAATGCCTGAACTTTAGAAATCAAGCGCAATTTCATCCTTTAAAATATTTGAATGGTTTAAGTGAAGCAATAATAAGAAAGGGTGGACAAATATTTACAGGAACGCATGCAAAAGAAATTACATCAAAAGTAATTATTACAGACAATGGAAGGACTGTAACAGGTAACAATATTGTTATTGCAACTAATTCTCCTGTCAATAATAAGTTGGTAATGCATCTGAAACAGTACGCATACAGATCATATGTAATTTCAGTCTTAGTTCCAAAAGATTCTATCCTGATGAGTATCTGGTGGGATACCGGAGACAATGAAAAACGAGGTTACCGACCTCCATATCATTTTGCCAGGTTACAATCATACTCTGAAACACATGATGTACTGATATGTGGTGGTGAAGACCATTCAACCGGACAAGCAAGTGCTGAAGGAATTCCGGAAGAGGACAGATATTCGTATCTTGAAAAATGGTGCAAAGAACATTTTGAAACGAGTGATGTGATAAATCGCTGGTCAGGACAGATTCTATATTCAATGGATGGCTTAGCATATATAGGAAGAAATCCAAATGATGCTGATAATATTTTCATAACGACAGGAGATTCAGGAAATGGAATGACGTATGCAAACATTGCTTCCGAACTGATTGCAGATCTTATAAATGGAAAAGAGAATAAGTATGAAACTATCTATTCTCCGAAGAGATTTGATATCCTTAAATCCGGAACTGTTTTCTTCAAAGAAGTTATCGGAGGTTTCTTTTCTTATTTGCAGAATAAAGATATTTCAGACAACATAGGCGAGACACTGGAATTAAAACAAACAGAAGGCAGAGTTTTCAAATATGAAGGAAGCAAATTCGCTGTTTACAAAGACGAGAATAACAAGCTACATATTTTAAATCCAAAGTGCAGCCATCTTGGTTGTATCATAAACTGGAATAATGATGAAAAAAGCTGGGATTGTCCGTGTCATGGTAGCAGATTTAATGTATTTGGAGAGGTTATAAATGGTCCCGCTAATGAGCCTTTAGAATATTACAATGAAGAACCGATTTCAAATGTCAAAAAGTAAATCGAGTACTAAGTGCAATAAAATCAAAATATATGAAAAAGAAATATAAAATAATTCTGATAATATTAGGGGTATTAATTATTTTCAGATTATTTCTACCTGCCATAGTTTTGCATTACGCAAACAAATCTTTAGAAAATGTACAGGGATACTTTGGACATATCAATGACATCGACATCGCACTTTTGAGAGGTGCCTATGTGATCAATACATTCTATCTGAATAAAGTTGATTCCGCTACTTTCGATCAGACTCCATTTCTTAGTGCAAAAAAAATCGACCTTTCTGTCGAGTGGAGTGCTTTATTCAATGGACGATTAGTTGGAGAGCTTCAGGTCCATACGCCACAGTTAATTTTCACTAAAGATAAAGCTGATCTTGAAGATGTTCAAAAAGACACAACAAACTTCAGAGTGCTGCTTGATAAATTTATGCCTCTAAACATAAACACTTTTGAAATCCACAATGGCGAATTAAGATACAAAGATAATTCGAGTAAACCTAAGGTAGATGTATCACTTCAGCAGACACATGTTCTTGCAAAAAACCTTTCTACTGTCGTTGATAAAAATATTGTTCTGCCATCCACTATTAATGCAGAGGCGAAAGTATATGAGGGTGATTTGACGATCAAAATGAAATTAAATCCCCTTGCAGATCAGGCAACTTTCGATATGAATACGGAAGTTAAAAACACAAATCTGGTTTTACTTAATGATTTTTTCAAAGCTTATGGAAAATTTGATGTTAATAAAGGCAACTTCGGATTATATTCAGAGATGGCTGCCAAGGAAGGGAAATTTATCGGTTATGTTAAACCCTTGATCAAAGACCTCGATATTCTGGGACCTGAAGATAAGAATGATAATTTCTTTCACAAAGTCTGGGAAGGTATTGTTGGAACAACGGGATTCATTTTCCAGAATCAGAAAAAGGATCAACTTGCAACAAAAGTAGAGATCAAAGGAGACCTTGAAAATCCAGACACTAAAACACTGGATGCTTTATGGCAAGTTCTAAAAAATGCATTTATACAAGCTCTCGTGCCAGCTATTGACCACGAGATCAATTTGAAATCTATTGATGTAGAATCCGAAAAGCCCGACAACCTTCTTGAAAAAATATTTGGGTCGAAAAAAGATAAGGAAACAGACAGTGGTGCTAAGAAGGGTAAGGATAAGAAGGTTAAGGAGTGACTCCTATCAATCATTAGTGCCCGAAACAATTTTCTTTGCACCGCTGAGTATTGTCTTCAGACTATTATTAAAGATAAATCGCTGCGGGTCACGTTTATAATAAAGGGTACTCGTATTATTCTTCTGCTTTTCGGAAGGCACGTCTCTTTTGACTACAAAATTATTTATGATCAATGAAAGTACTTTTTTCCCGACTCCTTTGTCACTTCCACTATTTGGATCTACAGCTTCTACGACAAGGTCATGATAGGTCATTTGAATCTTTCCTCGCGCTGCCAATGGTTTTGCGTCGAAGGTAAATTTCATGTTATCAATAATTCCACTTTTAAAAGAAACTCCGGCAAGGTATGGAACTAATGTATTCAAAGATTTTAGAGGTAAGTTATTCAATACCCCTTCACACAGATAAGAGTTATCGTCTTCTTTCATAGGAAATTTCAAAGAGAC
>JAYUWA010000644.1:0-8728 GCA_043753795.1 Bacteroidota bacterium
GGAATTATTATGCGTGGACAAAAGTATTTCTCAGAATTTTTTCTTTTAGAATGTCATGTGTGAATGGCTTCATCATGTAGTCATTCATTCCTGAAGCCATACAAGCATCGATTTCATCTTTAGTAACGTTCGCAGTCATCGCACAAATTCTTATCTGCCCCTTTTCACCTTTCAATTTCCGGATCTGTCTGGTTGTTTCATATCCATCCATTTCAGGCATCTGTATATCCATAAAGATAAATGAGTAGTCATTTTTTTTGAGTTTATCAAGAGCAATAACTCCATTTTCAGCTACTTCAACTACTACATCAGGAAAGAGATCATTAATGGTATCGACGGCAACAAGTTGATTGAAATCATTATCTTCGACCAAAAGAATTTTCTTTCCCTTCATATTATGACCTTCAGAAGCATCATCGATGTTTTCTTCTATTGGCTTTGTTGTTTGCGTATACTCAACAATGAAATAAAAATCTGATCCCTCGCCCACTACACTTTTAACTTTTACTTCGCCACCATGCATTTCCACAAGTTGCTTTGAAATGGTAAGACCTAACCCTGTACCACCAAATTTACGAGTTGTATCGGCTGAAGCTTGACCGAAACTTTCAAAGATCTTATCGATCTTATCTTCCGGAATTCCAATACCGGTATCTTTTACGCTGAATTTGACTTTGCATTTATCGGCAACTTTACTTTCAAGAGTTACATCAACAGTAACGCTACCTTTCGTTGTAAATTTTATTGCATTTCCTGCAAGATTCATAATTACCTGCGTAATTCGTGTTTCATCGCCCAATACCCATTCAGGAATTTCAGGTGAAACATTTTCAATCATTTGAATGCCTTTCTCCTCCGCTTTCAGATTAAGAATAGTATGAATATTTTTAATTGCAGCTACCAGTGGAAAAGGAACATTTTCCAATTCCATTTTTCCTGATTCTATTTTTGCAAGATCAAGAATGTCGTTTATGATAACAAGCAAATTGGCACCACTCTTTTTAATGACATTAAGATATTTATCTTGCTGAGCATCCAACTTTGACTTCAGCAACAAATTCGTTAAACCAACTATTGCATTCATCGGAGTCCGGATTTCGTGACTCATGTTTGCAAGAAATTGCTGGCGGAACTTTTGTGTTTCAATTAAGCTGTCTCTTGTTTCTTCTAACTCCGAATTTGTTTTAACAAGATCATCCAAAGTCTTATTTAATTCAGCTGTACGTTCTGTAACTAATAACGCAAGTTTTTCTTCCCGTGCATGTGCTTCCTTCATAGCTGATTCGTTTGAATTTCTCAAACGCTGATGATTTATCGCAAAGAGATTAAATATCAGTTGCGGATATTTTACTGCCAGATTATAAAAATGATCTGTTTTTATTTCCAGTGTCTTTAATTCAGTAAGTGAAACAATTGTTGCTGTTGCAGAAGCATCTGCTAAAAAACTTTCTCCCAAAATGGAAAGTTCACTTAACCGAACAAGTAAAACATCTTCATTATAAATTCCGACTGTACCATTTTCAATTATAAAAAGTGCTTTAGGAACAGATCCCTTTTCAATCAGAATATCTCCTGTTGAATAAGATCCTTTTTCAGACGATGAAAGTATTTCCGCTATCACCTCTTTATCCATTTTATCAAACAGAATACAGGAAGAAAGCGATTTTTTAAAATCAGTCATAGTGTGTGGGTAATAACTCAAACAATTTATCTTGCAAGATAATTTTATTTTTCAAAAGTTAAAAAAAAATGCTTCCCCACCACAGAGAAGCATTTTTACTATAACTATAACACGAAAACAATACAGAAAATTACTTATTTATCATTAACATCTTTGAGATGCTTTTTGAACCGATTTTAAATTGAATAGTATAAATTCCGGAAGAAATTTCAGCAGTATTTATTCCAATTTTATTTGATCCGGTTACTGCTTTGAACTCAACAGTTTTTACGACCTGACCAATTTTATCAATGATCGAAATAATTGCATTTTCGTTCGTCATTGAATTGTAAGATATTTCAACCTTGTCTGTGGCCGGATTAGGATAGATTGTAACTAGCTTTGAATCAGCGATTTCACTAACTCCAATGATCACATTTGGAAGATTAACTCCCGACTGACAGCCATTTGGATTACTTACTACCACGCCGTAATCGCCATCTTGAGTGGCAATATGATAGTATAAAGTATCTCCGGAAATCAGCACATTATTGAAATACCATTCGTAAGCTGAATAACCTTGCGGTGCGATCAATGAATCACCAACTTGAACAACAGAAAATACTCCCGGTGAAACTGCAACATTTATATATGATGCTTGTGTCAATGTATCACTTCCGAGTGCATTGGTTGTGATCAGTGTTACATCATACGAACCGGCGGCTGAGTAACAAATCGCTCCCGGTGAAGCAGCAGTACTTGAAGAAGGCGAGCCTCCCGGAAAACTCCAGTTGTAACTTGTCCCTGATGCCGATTGGTTGTTATAAATAATGCAATTCGTTTCACAGATGCTTACATCGGCAGTATTAAAGCCTGACTGCGGATATTGTAGAGCAGTCATTGTATTCAATGTTGTATTAGTAACGATTGGGTCATTCATATCAAAAATGATATACGATGTGTTTGTGATGATCGTTGGGTCAGGCAGTCCGGCATTCGGTCGGATTCTGTATGTAACCCAACCGTGACTTCCGGGTTCGTCAATTCCGCTATCCGGTAACATTATATTCAGGAAATTAAAACGGACAGCACCGGCAGGTGTCATTTGTGCGGCCATAGGATGACTGCTTTCAAGAATATCAAATGTTGTAAGATCTAGATTAGCATTAAGTGTATCCAAAATAAATACATCGTAAGCAGTATCGTTTCCGGTATTCTGGAAATTGATGTGATAAGTCAACTCAGAATTTATAGGAGTATAATGCTGAGCATGCACACCCTGAGGAGAAGAGTGTTTATCATTCGGATCATACGCACATCGTACTTCATAACTCCAAACATCATAATATACATCCAAAAAATTTCCGGATAGATCAAAAACACTATCTATTAAACTCATGGAAACAGTTTGCATCGCTGCAGGAATTGTGAATATCAATCCACCACCCAGATCATACATTCCACCTGCATTTATTACAGGAGTATTCCACATAAGTGTATCTCCACTTATCATATCGGGCGGAATAACAGATGAGCTGAAAACTGAATTCGAAGAGGTGATCAGGTAAACTCTATCCTGAACTTGAAGATAGCCTGTATTCCTTATCTGAACATTAACTCCGCTAGTGGTATTACATCTGTTTCGTGCCCTAGATATAATTGCATTATGCGCATATAAAAATGTTGGAGAAAAGGTTCCATAATCATGCCCGATAGCGGATGGTGGAATAGTTGATGTATATGTCAATGGCACTGTTGTTTGACTAAAGGTCGGTGCAGGGATATATGAAGAAGTATAGGTTGCTGAATCGGCATAATAAATGAAATCTCCTGATGAATTAGAAAATGCAAGATCATTAGTGGGAGAAATTTGAATGCGCGCATTTTGAATTGGTGGATCATTGACATCACGGACGCCATTCTGATTAACATCAAAAAACACATTGCCTTGAATTGTTCCTGCAGGGTCCTCAATAAAGAATCCATTTATGAGTGAATAAGTTGCAGGAAAAGGTCCGGGATAAAAATTAGCATATACATCATATAAGCCGGTCGGAACTGATCCTGGAATATTAAAAACGGCTGTTCCTGCATCTGCAATGTTCCACATTTGTGTAAATGGATCCCAGGTACCGGGCCAATTGATGTTTGTAGCATATATAATTGTTGCTCCCTGTTGTAAGTAAATATCATTTCCCATAAAAGGTGGTGTGGCATTTGTTACCAGACCTGCCTGCATAGTTATAGTAGTGGTAAGAATTTGCCCTCTACGTGCAGTATCAGGAGACATTGAAACAATTTGTGCTGCAACAGTTCCGGAGAAGGCGAGTAATATGCATATGACAAAGAAATATTTTTTCATGTTTTGGAGTTATTTAATCAAGACTATTTTTGTTACAGATTTAGAATTGTCTGTTAATTTCAGCGTATACATTCCAGGTGAAAGTTCATATAAATTAAATGCCAATTTATTCAAACCATTTATAGAAAGAATAGTATTTGCTTCTATTACTCTTCCAACATTATCATAGAATTCAATTTTCACTTTTTGAACTCCTTGCGATAAGAATGAAATTTCAAACACACCTGCAGAAGGATTAGGATACACCTCAAGAGTGTTCAGTGTAGATATATCATCTTCAATACCTGTAATCACTCCCGGAATATTAACTCCCGACTGACAACCATTAGGATTACTAACCACTACACCATAGTCACCATCCTGTGTTGCAATATGATAATACAACGTATCATCGGCTATGGCCACATTGTTATAATACCACTGATAAGAAGCATAACCTTGCGGAGCTATCAGTGAATCTCCCATTTGAACAACTGAGAAAACTCCCGGTGAAACTGCAACATTTATATATGATGCTTGTGTCAATGTATCACTTCCAAGAGCATTGGTTGTGATCAGTGTTACATCATACGAACCGGCGGCTGAGTAACAAATCGCCCCCGGTGAAGCAGCAGTACTTGAAGAAGGCGAGCCTCCCGGAAAACTCCAGTTGTAACTTGCTCCGGATGCAGATTGATTGTTATAGACAATACAATTCGTTTCACAGATATTTACATCATCAGTGTTGAATCCTGACTGTGGATATTGTAAAGCCGTCATGGTATTTAATGTTGTATTAGTTACGATCGGAGAATTTTGATCAAAGACAATATGCGCTGTATTGGTGATCTCCGTTGGATCCGGAAGTGATGCGTCCGGACTTACTCTGAATAAAACCCAACCTTTACTTCCTTCCAGATCTGCACCACTATCCGGCAGCATAATGTTGAAGAAATTAAATCTGATTTCTCCGTTTGGAGTCAACTGTGTATTCACTATGTGACTGCTTCCTGCTAATTCAAAAGTTGATGGATCAAGATTTACATTGAGAGTATCGAAAATAAATACATCGTATGCGGTATCATTACCTGTGTTCTGGAAATTAACAAGGTAAGTTAACTCTGAAGCAATTGGTGTATAATTCTGCGCAAGCACACCAATTGGATTAACATGCTTATCGTTTGGATCATAGCTGCAACGAACATTATATTTCCAGGAATCAGATATTGCTTGTATAAAATTTCCTGATGTATCAAACACACTATCAATAACAGAAATATACACATCTTGTAAGGCTGCTGGAGCAATAAATAATAGCGCTCCTCCTAAAATAATTGTCGTATTTGGATTCATAACCGGCAGTTGCCATGTCAGAGTGTTTCCATTGACAACGTCAGGTGTGTCCGTGGCAGAACTATAAATATAATTCGAAGAAGTTGTTAAAGTAACCCGACTTTGGGTTGGCAATATTCCGGTATTATTGATTCTCACTTGAAGCAATGAGGTTGTATTACACCTTGCCCGAATTCTATCAATTGTCACATCATTTTGATGAGCATACGTTGGGGAGTAAGTACCAAAATCTTGTCCAGCTACTGAAGGCGGAATGGTTGCAGTATAATTCGGAGGAGTACTTGTTTGAGTAAAACCTGGCAAGGGAACATAGGATGTTGTATATGTACCGGTATCTGCATAATAAATAAACTCACCAAGGGAATTTGTTAATGCGATTGAATTATTAGGAGCAAATTGAACAGTACTATTTACCATAGGCGGTTCACTAACATCCTTCACCCCGTTTTGATTTGTATCAAAGTAGACGGAGCCTTGAATAGTTCCTGCAGGAACTCCTATGAAAAAGGCCAAAGGAAGGGTAACTGTTGATGCGCTCCATGGAACAGGATAGTAATTAACAACTACATCGTAATAGCCGCTAGGCGCATTCGAAGGAATATCAAAAGTCGGTCGTCCGGAATCTGTATAAACATACATCATCATCCATGGATCCCACGTGTTATACCAATCCGTAATTGCCGAATAACCTGCATTTACGTAAATAATTGTAGCACCTTGTTGCAGATAGATGTCTTGAAATCCCATAGGTGCAGATGCATTAAACATCGTACCTGCCGGTAATGTGATAGTAGTTTGCAACGATTGACCTTGCATTCCCATATTTGGAACAATGGTCTGTGCATTAATGTTGGCACAAAATAGGAAAACTACTAAAATGAATAGTAACAGTTTTTTCATGAGGTTAGATTTAGCGAGAACATTTTCATCAGGCCAACAGCTTGACACAACAAATGTAGATTACTTACAGATTTAAGAAACAATTTACGGTTTTTTTTGGTCAACTCCTCCAAAGCTAAGATGGAAGGTTAAAAATATTGGGTGAGTAGCCTTAAAAACTGCAAATAACAGTTGATTTAAAACAAGAATGCCCTCTTGTCAGGGAGAGCATTCAAGTTTTTGAATAAGAAATGATACTACTATTTGTTTATCATCAATCGCTTTGTGCCGATTCCTTTTTCTGTAACTACTTTCAAAGTATAAACACCGGCTGCTAATTCGCTGCTTATTGAAACTTTGTTTGAAGTACGTTCTGCAGATATTTTTTCAGCATACATCAAACGCCCGATATTATCATAGATCGAAATCAAGACATCCTTTGCAAATTGTGATTCGAATATGATCTCGAATGAACCGCTTGTCGGATTAGGATAAACATCGAAAGCATCAGATGCATAAACATTGTCAACTCCAATAATGAAATTAGGAATGTTTACACCGGATTGACAACCATTTGCATTACCGACTACTACACTGTAGTCACCGTTTTGAGAAGCGACATGATAATACAAAGTATCACCCACTATCAATACATTGTTATAATACCATTGATAGCTATAATATCCTTGTGGAGCAATAAGTGAATCTGCAGATTGAGTAACCGAAAACAACCCCGGTGAAACTGCAACATTGATATAAGCAGTTTGTGTAAGCGTATCGCTTCCCAAAGCATTTGTAGTGATCAATGTAACATCATACGCCCCTGCTGTAGAATAACAGATTGCTCCCGGTGAAGAAGCTGTACTTGTAGATGGTGATCCTCCCTGGAAGAACCATTCATGGCTGGTTCCGGAAGTAGACAGATTACTGTAGATGATACAATTTGTTTCACAAATAGAAACATCAGCAGTTGCAAATTGCGATTGTGGATATTGCAGAGCAGTGAGTGTATTTAGTGTCGTGTTTGTAATAATCGGCGCATTGAAATCAAAAACGATATAGGAAGTGTTTGTGATTTCTGTTGGATCAGGCAGTCCTGCATTTGGACTGATCTTGTATAAAACCCAACCATGACTTCCGGGTTCATCGAGACCGCTATCCGGCAACATAATATTAAAGAAATTAAATCTGATAGCGCCGGTTGCAGTCATCTGAGTATTTAATTCATGACTACTTCCTATTACTTCAAACGTTGAGAGATCAAGATCTGAATCGAGTGTGTCATAAATATAAACGTCGTATGCAAAATCATTTCCTGTGTTCTGGAAGCGTATAAGATAAGTAAGTTCAGAATTGATTGGAGTATAATTTTGAAGTAACACGCCTTCAGGTGATGCTTGCTTATCGTTTGGATCATAGGCACAGGCAACCATATACGAATAAAGATCATGTTCAACTTCAATAAAAGTTCCGGCCATATCAAAAACACTGTCGATCATCTGTAACGAAACTGTTTGTCCAGCTGCAGGAGCTATAAAGGTTATTGCTCCACCGACATTCGTCGATGTTCCGGGTGCTACTGATGGAAGTATCCATGTTAAAGTATCTCCATTAATAATATCCGGTGGAGTTGTGGATGAAACAAATGTCAAATTTGTAGATTTTATCAGTGTAACCCTATCTTGAGTTGGAAGATATCCGTGATTTCTCACTATAAGGCTAAGATCGTTTGTTGTAAGACATCTCCATCTAGTCCTGTAGATATAAGAAGAGTGATTGTAAGCATAAGTAGCTGAATAGGTTCCAAAATCCTGTCCTGTTGCAGAAGGTGGAATGGAAGCGGTATAGGTAAGCGGAACAGATGTTTGACTAAAATTAACTTGCGGTAAAAAATCTGTAGTGTAAGTTCCTGTGTCAACAACATAAGAATATTCACCTAGAGAATTTGTAAACGCAAAATCATTTGTAGGTGAGAACTGAATTCTCTGATTTGGCATTAACGGCTCATTTAAATCTTGGATTCCATTTTGATTACTATCGAAATATACGGTTCCACTCAGCGTACCGGTTGGTTCTTCGATATAAAATCCATTGATCAGCTTGTTCGTGTCAGCTGTCAATAATGGCAACTGATATGTTATGACGACCACATCATAATAACCCGTTGGGGCATTAGCAGGAATTGTAAATGGAGCTTGGGTCGAATCATACCATGTAAAAGTTGAAGTTCCTACATCATAGAAATAGTACCATCGGTTTTGTGGCTGAAAACCAAAATTTGTGTTAATTTTAGTTGCGCCTTGCTGCAAGTAAATACCACTACTGTTATTAGGTGGTGTAGAATTTTGCATTACACCTGTTGCCAATGTGATGGTAGTCATCAAACCCGCACCTTGCAAAGAATGGTTTGGGCGGATGGAAGCAATCTGTGCTAGTGAAGCAAATTTTGTAAAGAATACGAAAAACAGGAGGAGTAGAGTTTTTTTCATTTAATT
>JAYUWA010000645.1:0-2844 GCA_043753795.1 Bacteroidota bacterium
ATGGAGTAGTAGCATTAAGGTCAATGAATGGACAAGGGTTTTTGTAGATAATTGATTTTGTCCATGTAACACCAGCATCTGTTGATTTCAACAACATAAGATCAGTTAACTGACTACCTAATACTATGGCAACGGTATTTCCTTTAGCATCGATAGCGAAATCATCGCCACCAAATCCTAAATATTCAGAAGCACCTGTTCCCGGAATTGTATCTTTTGTGCTCCATGTAACTCCACCATCCGTTGAACGTGAAAAATACATCGGACCATCTTGTCCCATTGCAGGAACTGCAGAAGTTCCGCTTCCTTGGAAGATAGCATAGACCATATCATTACCACCAGCAATTGCCTTTGGCCATGTATCGGTGTTAGCTGTGCCCCATGGGTAAGTTGTAGTCCATGGACCTGTTCCTTTTACAGGACGGCTAGTTAAAGACATTGAAGTTCCTGTGTGCGCAACTGTCATTTCAGCACCTGAAGAAGTATTGATAATGTTTGTAAAACCTGTACGGACTCCTTCGATTCTTGTAGCCGGTCCTTGTGACGAACCCGGTACGTATGGGAACTGCCATGTAACACCATCAGTAGAATAGTTGTAACCTGTTCCACGTTGTGGGAATGCTTCCGGTGAATCGTAAACAGGAGAGTAAGTCCATGCTACAGCAAAAGAACCGTCATCATTTTTTACAATGCGATTAGAAATTGATGCATTTGTTTGAAGGTCATAAAATGAAAGACCTACTAAGTACTCATCAACAAGTGATGAAGTTGTGATTGTACTGGGTTGTGGAGCTGTCAATCTTGAACTGATAGTTTTGTTAAATGGAATTCCACTATCCATTGTAGCATCTCTGAATGGTACTTTTAATGTTTTGTTCTTCACTGAAGCCGGAACTTCAGCTTTGCGGAAGCCTTGTGGAAGACGAGTTGCATTTTGTGCAAACACGCCAAAACTTAGGGCAACCGATAGACTCAGGAGTAATCCTTTTTTCATTTTGATTGGTAGTATTAAGTTAGACAATAATTTAGGTTCAATTTACTTGTACAAATTTAGAGAAATGATTCGCTTATCCAAACATATTTTAACTATGAAAACCCTATATAAACCCTTTTTGTGGCATTCCGGTGACAGATTCGTTTTTTGAAAATAAGGAACTGATTTTGAGGGGCAAATGTGTTCAATCAATGGATGGGTGGAAATCATTTTTTACGGCCTTTTCGAAAAAGTCTGCAAACAGAATTTTAACAGTTTGACTACTGAAACGATCTTTGACTTTTGAGGTAATCTTATGACTGTCAAATTGATTGAAATTGGAAAGCATGAACAGGAAATTTTCTTCAAGTTGCTGATCTTCGTCGACATCGATTAAAATGCCGGATTCCTCGTCGATAAATTCTTGTGGTCCGCCACATTTTGTTGCCAATACCGGTCTACCACAACTCAAAGCCTCACAACATATTGATGAAAACGTTTCAAACCGGCTATTCATAACAAGAAAATCGCAATTCTGGAGGTACTGATACACTTCCGGATTTGTTTTCAATCCTTCAAAAATTACATACGAATTCAATACGCCGAGTTCACGTGCCAATTCTACCAACATTGTTTTGTCCTTGCCATGACCAATGATCCGCATTTCAAAATCAGGAAAGATGTCTTTTATTCGGGCTACAACTTTGATCACAGCGCTAATGTTTTTTATTTCATCTACCAGATCGGCAACAAGTAAGACATGTACTTTTTCGGAAAGTGGTTTCTTTGAATTTTCGACAACAACAATTGAATTAGGAATCACACTTTCATTTGAATTTCTGATTCCGCATGCATGCATTTTGTCTAGTAAAAAATTTGATACAGTGGCCAGGCCGGCAGATCTCCTTACAAGGAACTTTGTAATTTTCTTTTTCAAGAATGGCCCTTCATGGAATTTTCCTGTTGCATACCCGGACCATTGTTCATTTACAACATAAGGAATGTTATAAATGAAAGAAAGGTATGATGCTACAACTGCTGTTCTGAGTAGTATATAAGCATGGATAACATCAGGCTTTTTAAAAAAAGTTTCTCCTTTTTTTATCCCTTTACGTATTGCAATGAAATATCGGAAGCCGTTTATCAGATTTGCAAAAACAGTTTCATCTTTTTTGAAAGAAATAATTATTTCATTCAGATTTCCAATTTGCGAAACTTCAAACTTGTATGTTTCAGGTTGATTCGCAAAAGAATGAGCATACAATACTGTAACTCTACTTTCGATAGCAATCGCTTGTGCATGCTTCTGAATAAAGACGCCAAACTGCGGATCCTGTTGATAAGGATACCACTTGACAATCATTAGTATATTCAGCGGCGTTTTTATAAATCTAAATTTAGATCAGGCAATTTATGAAATCTTTCGTGTTTTCAAACGTAATGAATTTCCAATTACGATCACATCGGAGAATGCCATCGACAAAGCGCCGATCATGGGGCTTAAGTATCCAAAAGCCGCGAAAGGAATTGCTATTGTATTGTAAAAGAATGCCCAAAAAAGATTTTGCTTAATTGTAGAGTAGGTGAGACGACTGATCGTGATCGACTTTAGTAAAATTGACAGATTGTTTTTGTCAAGCAAAATAACCTGTGATGACTGGATTGCTACATCCGATGCATTACTGATTGAAATACCGACACTGGCCATTGAAAGTGCCGGTGCGTCATTGATTCCATCACCGAACATAGCAGTTGGACTTACCTTCATGTAGTCACTTATGATCTTGCTTTTTTCATCTGGAAGTTTTTCTGAAAAAACTTCTGTGATTCCGCATTGGGATGCAACTTCATCGCAACGGTTCTTTTTGTCG
>JAYUWA010000646.1:0-2834 GCA_043753795.1 Bacteroidota bacterium
CGGGAAATAATTTTGCGTAATTTTTTTCGCCCGCAGATCTCTCAAAAAATGCTCAGATAGCCCTCCTCATTAACCCGAAGTTATTTCGTAATTTCGCATCACTAATTATCAGAAATCATTTTGACTACGCTTATCACTACACTTGAAAAGAAATAGCACTCAATGAATATTATTACACACAAACTTTCGCTGTTATCAGCAATTCTGTTTTTAACTTTTAATCTAACCAATGCCCAAAACCTGACCTGGCAGAATCCATTACCCCAAGGAAATAACTTAAGCTCCGTATATTTCCCAAATGCAACAACAGGATATATGGTAGGAGATGACGGAACAATTCTAAAAACTACCGATGCAGGTACCAGCTGGACAACACAAATCAGCGGAACACCAAATATTTTAACTTCTGTATGCTTTATTGGAACCGACACCGGATATGCGATCGGTGGATCTTCAACGATCCTTAAAACTATTGATGGCGGAGTTTCATGGGTTCCGCAGACGGGTGGTCTTCCACTTCTAACGGATGTTTTTTTTACGAATACAAATACCGGTTATGCAGTGGGAGGAAGTGGCAGTACAGGTAAGATCATGAAGACTACTGATGGTGGAATTACATGGACAATTCAACCAAGTGGATCAAATTATTTTTACAGTTCAGTGTTTTTTTGTAATGATACTACAGGCTATGTTGCCGGTTATGGCGGAGATATATTAAAAACTACCGATGGCGGAAACAACTGGATCGAACAAACGAGCGGAGCAATAGATGATATACAATCTATATTTTTTACCGATGCCGAACACGGTTTCGCCAGTGAATATGGAAGAATGCTCAAGACGATTGATGGCGGAGCAACATGGACTCCTTATACTATTTTTACATCTTACGAATTGTATTCAATTTATTTCACGGATAGTATTACCGGGTATGTAGTTGGCCGATCAGGGAAAATATTAAAAACAACTGATGCCGGTGCAAGCTGGGGATTTTTAACAAGCGGTACTTCAATAGATTTAAAGTCGGTATACTTTACAGATGCGAATACAGGTTATGCTGTAGGCGAAAGTGGAATGATTCTTAAAACGACTGATGCAGGTACGAATTGGATACCGTTCATTAGCATTGATCATTTTACGTATTTAAATTCCATTTGCTTTCCTGAAACATGCACCGGATATGCTGTTGGAAGAACAGGAAAAATTTTTAAAATGAGCAATGGTGGTGCAGACTGGAATCCGCAAACCAGTGGTCTGACAACTTCATTAACTTCAGTTTACTTTACTTCTCAAGATACCGGTTACGTTGTAAGCGACAATGGACAGATCAGTAAAACGATCGATGGAGGAATAAACTGGCTTGCATTAAATAGTGGAACAACAGTTGATTTCAATTCAATTTATTTTACTGATGCGAATATCGGTTATGCTGTGGGCAATAGTGATACTATTCTTAAAACCACCAATGGCGGAACAAGCTGGAGTCTTCAAACAAGTGGTGCTAGTCAAATGTTGCGTTCGGTTCATTTTGTTGACGCCGATACCGGTTATGCTGTAGGAACTTCCGGCAGATTGGTAAAGACAACTGATGGCGGAACAAACTGGAATATCTTATGGAGTACAACCTCTCTGGATCTGAATGCTGTTTATTTTCCTTCTGCTGAAACCGGTTACATGGTTGGAGTCTCCGGACAGATTTTTAAAACAAGCAATAATGGTTCAAGCTGGACGCTGCAAACAAGTAATATAAATGTCGTATTGACTTCAATTTATTTCTTCAATGATAGCATTGGTTATGCTGTTGGTCACGATTACCAGCATTACGGATTAATATATAGAACGATGAATGGTGGTGTAAACTGGAGTGTTCAAACGATCTCACTTGAGCATGATTTAAAATCAGTTTATTTCGCTGATGAAAACACAGTTTATATAGCAGGACAGAATGGTGCAATTTTAAAATCAATTGTCGGAGCGAACTCAGGACTTACTAATATTGATCTATGCGAAGGTGATTCGCTGAATCTTGCAGCTTCTTCAATTCCCGGAATTACCTATTCATGGACAGGTCCGGGAGGATTTAATTCGTTCCAGCAAAATCCGATGGTGAGCAGCAATTCTACAGCAGCAATGAGCGGAACTTATACTGTTACAGCAACAATAAACGCATGTACCAACCTCAATGAAATAACAATTGTAGATGTGAACTCAATTCCAGCACAGCCGGTAGCAAGCAATAACGGACCGGTAAAGGAAGATTCAACGTTAACACTTTCAGCATCTGCAATTGCAGATGCTATCTACTCATGGATAGGTCCAGGTGGCTTTTCATCTTCATTGCAAAACCCCGTAGTAAGTACAAGTGCAACTACAGCCTTGGCCGGTTACTATTATGTAACTGCTACTGTGGATGGTTGCACAAGTAGTGAGGATAGCACTTTAGTTATTATAGATCCGGGGGTTGGAATTAATTCACTGGGGAATGATGAAAATATGTTTATTGTTTTTCCTAACCCGGCATCAGAATGGATAACGATTGAAAATAAAGAAAAACAAAAAGTGCAAGTTCGAATGTGCAATATGATTGGAGAATGTGTATTGTTTGCAGAATTGAATAGTGGTTCAGGTAAAATTGACATCAGTGCTTTGTCAGATGGAGTTTATGTCATAAGCCTTAAATCTGAAAACCAGACATTACATCAGAAAGTTTATAAGCAATAGTTTTATGTGTTATCAATACTCAGTAAATAACTTATCTGAAATTTTATTGATTAGTATCGTAGCAACTTATAAATCTTTTCAATGCAGCTGTCAGGTTTGATAACCGAAAAGTT
>JAYUWA010000647.1:0-2831 GCA_043753795.1 Bacteroidota bacterium
AAAGAGGGTTTAGTTATTGCCATCGAACCAATGATCAACATGGGAACGAAAGCAGTAGTTCATGAGAAAGATGGTTGGACGATCCGTACAGCGGACAGAAAACCTTCGGCACACTTTGAACATACAGTGGCAATAGGAAAAAGCACGGCGGATATACTAAGCTCATTCGAATTTATTGAAGAAGCATTAAAGAATAACATAAATACAAAAGTTACCAACTGAGAGTGGCAAAACAAGCAAACATAGAGCAAGACGGAACGATCACTGAGGCATTGTCAAATGCAATGTTTAGAGTCGAACTGGAAAATGGTCACGAGATCATCGCTCACATCTCGGGAAAAATGAGAATGAATTATATTAAGATTCTTCCCGGTGATAAAGTGAAAGTTGAGTTGTCACCATATGACTTAACAAAAGGTAGAATTACATACCGATATAAATAAGTAGTAGTGTGTGTGGAGTTTGAGTGTGAAACAAAACAACGAGAAAAAGATTAGTAACGAACATCGAAAGACGAAAAACGAATTTCGAAAAACGAAATAAAATGAAAGTAAAACCTGCTATTAAAAAAAGAAGTGTCGACTGCAAGATCGTACGCAGAAAAGGAAGATTGTATGTTATCAACAAAAAGAACCCTCGCTTTAAGCAGCGCCAAGGTTAATTCCTGAAAGGTTTTAGATAACATCTGATATAAAAACAAAACAAACAAACCAAGAATAAATGGCTCGTATTGCTGGTATTGATTTACCAAAACACAAAAGAGGCGTCATTGGCCTAACGTACATTTTCGGCATCGGTCGCGCAACGGCTGAGCGTATCCTGAATGAAGCCGGAATCGACCAAAGCGTGAAAGTAGATGCATGGGATGATGATCAACTTACGAAGATCCGTACAATCATCAACGAATTAAAAGTTGAAGGTGCACTTCGTTCTGAGACTCAACTGAACATAAAACGTCTGGTTGATATCAACTGCTACCGTGGTATGCGTCACCGTAATGGCCTTCCGGTTCGTGGCCAACGTACTAAAACGAACACCCGTACCAGAAAAGGTAAACGTAAAACTGTTGCCAACAAGAAGAAGGCAACTAAAATGTAATTGATCCTCATGGCAACTCAACAAACAACAAACAAAAGTGCTAAAGCCGCTAAGAAAAAAGTGGTGAAAGTAGAAGCGTTCGGTAAAGCATTTATCAGCGCCACTTTTAACAATATTATCATTTCACTTACGAATGATTCAGGACAAGTTATTTCCTGGGCATCGGCAGGGAAGATGGGATTCAAAGGTTCAAAAAAGAACACTCCGTATGCAGCTCAGTTGGCTGCTGCTGATTGCGCGAAAGCGGCTTTCGACCTTGGACTTCGCAAAGTGAAGGTTTTCGTAAGAGGACCGGGCGGCGGACGTGAGTCAGCTATCCGTACACTTCACCAATCAGGTATCGAAGTTACTGAGATCATGGATTTAACTCCAATCCCTCACAACGGATGCCGTCCTAAAGGAAAGCGTAGAGTATAATTTTATTTAGTTTTATTAAAGATCAGAAATAATTTACCATGGCAAGATATATAGGCCCTACTACAAAGATCGCACGTAAATTTCGTGAACCAATCTTCGGACCGGATAAAGCGCTTGAAAAAAAGAACTATCCTCCCGGACAACACGGACAAACTAAGAAACGTGCTAAACAAAGCGAGTATGCTGTCCAGTTAATGGAAAAGCAGAAAGTGAAATACATGTACGGAATTCTGGAGCGTCAGTTCGCGAAAATTTTCGATCGTGCTTCCCGTAAAGGTGGCGTAACAGGTGAAAACCTATTGCAATTGATCGAGCTTCGTTTAGATAACGTTACATTCCGTCTTGGTCTTGCACCAACACGCATGGCGTCTCGTCAATTAGTTTCTCACCGTCATATCACTGTGAATGGTAAAGTAGTTAATATCCCTTCTTATACTTGTCGCCCCGGTGATGTAGTAGCAGTACGTGAGCAATCAAAAGCTCTTGAAGTGATCGTTAGCAACGCTCCATCTTCAGCTAGCCGTCATGCATGGTTAGAGTGGGACCGAGCAACAATGACAGGAAAAGTCCTTAGCGGACCATCACGCGACATGATCCCAGAATCGATCAAGGAGCAGTTGATTGTCGAACTATATTCGAAATAATTGTTTATCGTTTGTCGCCTTTCGTCTTTCGTGCTTTGGTATGAAAAACGAATGACGACAAACGAAAGACTTAAAGAGCCCGGAAAGACTCTACCAGATTATCTCTTTCCAACTTTTATTAATTAAACCTAAAAGACAAACGATACAATGGCCATCTTAGCATTTCAGAGACCGGATAAAGTGATCATGATTAACTCTGACGACCGTCACGGTGTGTTCGAGTTCCGTCCACTAGAACCGGGGTATGGAATTACCGTCGGTAATGCATTGAGAAGAATTTTGCTTTCTTCATTAGAAGGACATGCAATTACTTCAATCAAAATTTCCGGTGTGGATCATGAGTTCTCTACCATCAAAGGTGTTGTAGAAGATGTTACTGAAATTATCCTGAATCTAAAGCAGGTACGTTTCAAACAACAAATTCAGGGAACCGACACTGAGAAAGTAACGATCAGTGTCAGCGGTAAAACTCAATTTACTGCAGGTGACATCAGCAAATTCACTACTGCTTTCCAGGTGTTGAATCCGGAATTAGTATTGTGTAATATGGAAACAAGCGTGAAACTTACGATCGATCTTAATATCGACAAAGGCCGCGGGTATGTTCCTTCTGAAGAAAACAAAAACAGCAGTGCACCGATCGGAACGATCGCTGTAGATTCTATCTACACT
>JAYUWA010000648.1:0-8638 GCA_043753795.1 Bacteroidota bacterium
CTCCCCTTCAACATACATCGGTGCTGTTAACCTTCGTTGTAATGGCGACTCGAGTGGTTCTGCAACCGTAACTGTTTTCGGAGGGACGCCACCATTCACATACCTATGGTCTACCGGTTCAACAAATGATAGTATCTCAAACCTTATAGCAGATAAAGTTACTGTTAGGGTAGTGGATATAAATGGTTGCTCAATTGAAAAAGACACTACACTTAATGAGCCGCCACCATTTATGAATTTATCAGATATAGAAGACCCATTATGTTTCGGAGATTCTTCCGGTTATATCAAAGTAAATTTGTCGGGTAGTACACCACCATACACATATGCATGGAATACCGGACAAACTACAGATTCAATAGGTGGGCTTACGTCAGGTGCTTTTTATGTGATAATTGAAGATGCGAATTCGTGTCGTGATAGTCTTGCTTTTACAATGGCCAATCCGGATTCAATAATTGTTCCTGCAATCGTTTCAGATTATCAAGGATATAATATCAGTTGTAATGGCGGCGCAAATGGAACCATAGAAGTCTTCCCGTTTGGTGGTGACAATAACTTTACTTATACGTGGTCAAGTGCGCAAACAACCGACAGTATTACCGGATTAGTTGCAGATACATATGATCTCACAATACTTGACGGAAGAGGTTGTAGAAAAGATACTACTATCGTCATGACTGAACCTCCGGCGTTGGGGCTAACATTACTTCCTGATACATTTGCCGGGGGAACCAATGTGAGATGCTTTGGATACAATGACGGTGGTGTTCATTCTACAGTCATTGGTGGAGTTTCGCCTTATGAATATTTATGGTCGAATGGTGATGTTGCTGATTCTGCTGTTGGTTTGTCAACCGGAACATATATACTAACTGTAACTGATAGTAATGGTTGCATCATTCAGGATTCAGTTGATATCCTGGAACCGGATTCAATAGCACTTGCTGCTGTTGTTCCCAATTTCAACGGATTCAATATTGCATGCTTCGGAGATACTTCTGCATGTATCACACTAAATATGATCGGAGGAAATTCTCCATTTACTTTTGTATGGGATGGTGTCGACACCTTAACCGTACCTACACGATGTGATCTTGGCGCAGACACTCTGAACATCATGATCCTCGATGGGAATGGATGTTCACTCGATACTTTCTTTATTATTTCGGGGCCACCACCACTTGGATTCAATTCTGTTCTATCCGAATTTGGTAGTTATAACATAGATTGTTTCGGAACAAATACAGGGTCGATTGATGTAACAATAGCCGGTGGAGTTAGTCCGTATAGTTATTCATGGACAACCAGCGACACAACACAAGACCTTAGTAATATCGGTGCAGGAACTTATCAGGTCAATGTTGTAGATGCTAATGGTTGTGTTGACTCAGCAGCGTTTACAATGACAGAGCCAGCTGAATTGGTCGCAACAGTTTTAAGCACTCCAACTACTTGTGGTTTGGATAATGGAACAGCTACTGCAACACCAACTGGTGGTGTTTTACCTTATACATATGCGTGGACAGGCTCTCAAACAACAGCTACTGCAACAAATTTACCTGCGCAATTATATTTTATTACTGTGACAGACAGTTTAGGTTGTACTTTCAACGATGTCGTAAGCGTTAGTGCAAGTTCACAAGCTGTTGTTTCAATTAATTCATTTGTAAACAATACATGCTTCGGTACAAGTGAAGGGTCTGCAACTGCTACTCATACAGGTGGTGTCGCACCATTCAGTTATTTGTGGTCAAATGGTGATACTACTTTTACTGCCGATAGTCTTGCTGCGGGAAATTATACAATTCAGGTTACCGATTCAAATAATTGTGTTTCTAACGGAAGTATAACAATCACAGAGCCGAACGCTTTTAACTTTACTTACAATGTGAATAATTCATTTTGTAATGGTGCGAATAATGGTTCTGTAACTGTTAGTGTAACTGGAGGAACGGGTTCATATCAATTCAACTGGTCGAATGGTGATCTTGGAACTTTTGCCGATAGTCTTCCGGGTGGTTATGTAAGCGTTCAGGTGACCGACAGTCTGGGTTGTACATTAATAGACTCAGTAGACATAATTCAAGGAACTTCAATTAATTCTTCGGTTGCCTCGTCTAGTAATGTTCTTTGCTTTGGCGGTAACAATGGTTCTGCTTTCGTGAATATCGCAACAGGTGGTATCGGACCGCTGACGTATACCTGGTCGAATGGCGATAGTGGTTTATCAACTAGTAGTCTGATTGCAGGAGTCTATACAATGAATATTGTCGACTCGGTCAACTGTTCATTAGCATTGACCGTCACAATTACTGAACCACCGCAATTAGCACTCAACCTTGTCTCAACAAATGTTAATTGCTTTGGCGATAACAATGGAGTAGCAGATGCGCAAGTTGCAGGTGGAACAGGTACGTATACTTATGCCTGGACGCCAAATATGTCTTCTGCATCAACTCTTACAAGTCTTAGTCCAGGGACTTATTCTGTCGTAATTACCGATCAGAATCTGTGTACGACAAGTTCATCTGCTACCATTTCTGAACCAACTGAAATTCTTTCAGTTGCCGGATCAGATATCAGTGATTGTGAAGAGTCATTTATTTTAAGTGCTGCTTTGAATTCTCCTTACAATGGAATATGGTCAGTTGTAACCGGTAGTGCTAATTTCTCGGATGCAACATCACCTTCAGCAACTGTATCAGGCTTAACTTTAGGTGATAATCTACTTGTATGGACAATAACGGATGGAACTTGTTTCGGTACCGATTCTGTTTTGGTAAGAAGAAATACAGATGCTGAATGTGAATTGGAAATTCCAACCGGCATAACTCCTAATGATGACGGTAAAAACGATCAGTTAGTAATTCATGGAATAGAAAGATATCCGGATAATGTTCTTATGATCTATAATCGTTGGGGAAATCTTGTTTATGAAAAAGAAAACTATGCAAACGAATGGGTTGGACAAAATAATGCAAATGAATTTCTTCCGGAAGGAACGTATTTTATTGTGCTTATAATAAAAAATACAACCATTCAAATGACTTCCTATATTGATTTAAGGAGACAATAAAAAAAATTATCTACGTAAATCTGCACGGTGAATCTCCTTAAAAAATTTAACACTAAGTGCACTAAGTTCACAATAAGAACACGGAATACTTAGTGGTCTTGTTGTGAACTTACTGCACTCAGTGTTTTTATTTTTAATATAGAAGGGTTCATAGTTTTTTTTCTCTCAAATGCTTCGGCCGATTTCTCAGATCTTAATAATTGATCTCGAAACTTTCTTATTATCAAAAATAAGATTGATCGTATATGTACCACTCTCTCTTATCTTCTCGTTTTTATAGACATGTACATTTTTTCCTTTCGGCGCATCGAAAGATTGGACATCAATGATCTTTCCGAATTCATCGCAGATCTGGATCCAAACTTTACCTGATTTAGGAAGGAAGTATGCAACATCAAACGATTTATCGAATGGCAGTGGATTGATCTTCTCAATAGCGAGATTCATTTCATTCTGCATCTTTATTGCTGCCAATGAATGTGAGATAAATTTTCCATTGCTAAATGTCTGACGAAGTCTGTAATAAACTATTCCTGTCGTTGCTTTGGTCTTATCGGTAAACGTATATTCTTCCGACTCCTTCATATCCGGATTCACCGGTATACTTGCTACATTCATGAAATCAACACCATTGATCGATCGTTCTATTGTGAAAGATTTTATTTTGTCGTTTACAGAAGTTGACCAATGAATTTTAATTCCGCCGTCTTTTTCTTCAAGCATAAAATTCAAAAGTGATTCAGCCAACGGCGCAGTATTTCCCGCTGTTCTCACTACTAGGTTGTCAAGAATTGCAATGTCTTTGCCGTCCCCATTCATGCCTTTTGCAATTGTGACTTTGCCGGCATTTTTCCAGGATAGGGGAGTGTTTGGTGAATGTTGGTTCGACCAAACGATGACACTGTTTACAAAGATCTCTGCTTTTCCTTTCGCAGGATTATAGATGAATCGATAGGTACGAAAATTCATGTCAACAGGAATTTCATAATCAGTTTTTACTTTGAACGATTCTATTCCGCCTCTTTTGTTTTCAAGTCTGTAGGCTATGCTGATGAACCCATTTTCCATTCCAAAATTAAATCCATTTTCTCTGGAGAAAAACGATCCGCTTTTTTCATTTCTACTGTAGTCAATACTAATATCTATACCCTCCTGATTCCACAATTCAGTTCCTTCAATTTCAAGATCTATATCCTTTCCATTTGGTCCGGCTGATAGTCCACCGGTAGATGCCCGCCCGCCAGTCATAAAGTGAGCATCTTTACTCACTGAAATCGCATCAGGACCTAATGTTGCTGAAGTAACCGGATCTTTTTCCCATGTATATTCAGTCAGGATATCACCATTGCCAAGATTGGCTCCACTTCCTTCACCACCGGTAGCCGTTGCGCGTGTCTTGCTGACATTGTTAACATTCAAATAAACCATTATACCGGCAGTAATAGTAAGCACAAAAGAAACACTTCCTGCAATAAGAAGAAATCTTGCTCTGAGCTTATTTTTTTGTTTCTGGCGTTGTCTGTTTTTCATCTTATTGGATCTTGGATGTTAATTCTTGATCACTTTTTTCGTGATCCTATCATTTGCGCTTTCTACTATTAGTATATATGTTCCCGGCTCCAGAGCATCAAGATTTGTAATTTCGATTTTATTTTCGCCTGAATCTGATTGATAATCTTTTTGATATTTAGTTTTGCCATCGCTACTTATCAATTGTACAGTTGTTTTTTGTGAACTGCCTGAATTTAAACTTATCCGCATTTCATTGCTGAATGGATTCGGAGAAACGGATGTGATCGTAAGCCGCTTTGAAATTTCTTTCGGTGCGACTTTCGCAATTTTTGAATAGATATAGGAACCATCGGGAGAGATTTGCTTCAAGCGGTAATACGATTCATTGCCTGTATAGGAAATGTCATCATAAGTATAATCGCGGATCTTATTGTCAAAACTTGCACGGATCTCATCAATCTCATTAAAGTTGACGCCGTCAGCACTTCGCTCTACGATAAATTTTTCAATGCCTTGCTCAGATTGAATATGCCATTCGACTGAAACCATATCATCAACAAGTTTTGCATTCAGTACTATTGATGCTGTCGCTACTGATGCAATCGTCCAGTCCTGATATAAAGGAGAATTTTCTATAGTTATAGATCCTCTTGATTGTTTTGTTCCGTTGGAAGAAGCTGAGGTTATATTCCAGCCACTACCTGTCCATTGAATTATATTCAGAGGTCCTACTGCCATGGTAGATCCAAGTGTATTTTCTGTTCCAAGGTAATTGAGCGTAATGTTTGCTTTTATTCCAACACCTTTAAATGACCACCAACGATCGACCACATGTTCGGAAGCAAATGGAATTCCTCCCGGAAATGTCATATCCAATGCAGGGTAGGGAGTGTTTGGAATATTTGTTGATCTTGTACTTACTGTGATCGCTTTACCGATTCCATTTGTTATCGTAAACTGGACAGGTATAAATTTATCTTCTGAAACACCAAATGGAATTTCATGACTACCTGCTGTTAAATTTTGCCAGCAAACCTGACTGTTGTTGATTGGCGTTGTGCCTTCGCTGACAATATAACCTTTTGTTCTTCGTATAGCAGTAGGCAAACCGTTTTCAATCGTAAGGGTCTTTGCATTTAATTTTAATGCTCCCGATTGGAGATCGAGTTTTGTTCTTACAAACACATTGTCGCCTGAAAGACTAGCTTGCCCGCTTCCTGTTGATTGCAAATTAATCCTTAAGATACCATATTTCGCATCCTCAAGATTGTTCACTGCTGCTAAACCTGTTACCGAAATATTTTCAGAACCTGTATATTCTACAATACTATATGGATGCAATTCAAAACTTAGATTTCCTGTAATATTAATCGCACTTCTGTTCGTCTGATCACAGAATCCGTATGGATTGGTTATAGAAATAGTTCCACCGGAATCGACAACAAGTTTTGTAAAACCATATTGCTTATTGGAATTAATCTGACCTTTATTCAAAGCTAAAGTTCCATTGTTTTTTACGTGCAACATGTTGATACCTGATTGGTTATTTGAAGCCAGAAGGAAAGCGCAGTTTGATACCATTACTTTGCTGCCTGTTTCTATTACTTGAATTATATTTTCAATAGAACCTGATGTACCTGTTCTTGAATACGATTGAAATCTCGAAGATTCATAGCTGATCACTCCGAATGTACTCGTGTTGCCCATGCCACTTCGTGTAATTTTTCCGGAGCCGGAAAAATTTACTGCTGCGCCTTTCAATTTAAGTGTACTGATTGCTGTAGTGGGCTGAGTGTTATTGTCAAGATTAATTATTCCACCTGACTGGCTGAAAGCACCTTTTACCGTAATAGAAATATTGTCAGTGGTTATCGATGTTTGATTATTATGATAGATCAATTCGCCACCGCTTTGATCAAAATTTCTAACAACTTCGATTGAACCTGAACCTTGACTATTCTTAACTGATAGAATACCTCCGGTCATTTTTAAGCTATCGATTGTTGCAGTTATGTTTCCATTGTTTTTAGATAATGAAAGCGAACCTCCATTCATCTTCAAAATCTTTTTCACATTCAATTTTACATTGTGCGAAGAGATTAGTGCTCCATAATTCAAACTGTTCGAGCAACCATTTATCTCAAAATTGCCATTTATGGTAATTTCTTCATTTCCGGAAGAGGCAGAACTGGTAACTTCTGCACTTGGATTTCCGCTGACAATAAAATTTCCGCCGACAGTTAAGTTCATGCGGAGATTATTCTGTGTACCTGAAATGCTTGATAGGGAAGTACCTCTGAATTTGTCATTGACATTCGCAAAATTGATCTTGAAATTTCTTGTGATAGACAAATTACCTTCCGCACCATTGGTATGGCAACCCGTCTGTCCCATGAATATTCCTCCATTCAGATTTAAATCTCCGATCGTCGCATTGAAAATTCCTGAATTCAGTGTAGCAATATTATAAAGCAATCTGGTGTCACCGGAATTCTGCGTATAGCTGCCGCCAATATTTATTGTTGCATTTCCATTACTCACATTGGGAATACCTGTATTGTTGATGATCTTTACATTTCCTGTGTTTGTGAAATTTCCTGTGACGTTAAGAGTAATATTTCCATTTCCATCGTTTAATCCATAAAACACTCCTCCATTATTGGTGATGTTGTTACTTGTGAAAATAAAAGATGAAGCGTGGGTTCCATTGTGAACATAGAATACAGAGTTTGCATTTTTCAGCAAAATGTTTCCAATCGATGTATTTGAAATTATTCCTGATTTATCAAGTGTGATCCAGCCTTGATCTAACGTAAGTGTTCCTAAGATCTGATGAGTCTCAAATTGATTATTCTGATTCCATTCTACTATTGAATTATTTCCTCCGGGTGAGTTGATCTCCAGATTTCCAAAATTGCCAGTAATCTTTTCTCCAAGAGGGATCGTGTAGTTGTACCAGTTTTTAATTATAAGATTGCTGTTGGTCTCAAAATTCTCAACGCAATTGATAAACAATGTGGCTTCAGCAGAAGTGTTGATAGCAGGATCCCAGATAAAAGTTCCACCTGAACGAATCTTGAATGTACGTCCGATAGAACCCACTGTGATCAATCCTTTGTTCATGTTCATCAAACCTTCGATAATAATATTTCCACCAATTGATATTCTTATATTTTGATCTAAAGACAATTGTCCTGTAGGAAATACTGTCAGATTCTGACAAGCAGCATTTGCCGGTATTGTAACCGTGTTTGTATTTGCAATTGTAACATTGTCGCCTGATACGGGAATACCGGCCGGATTCCAGATCGCCGGATTATTCCAGTTTCCTGATGCAATGGATATTTTTGATCCGGCAATTACTGTAGCCGGAAGAATGAATACAAACAGAAATAGACCAACGATTGTGGTCTGTAAGGTTTTTGACAATTTGTATGAATTTTGTCTCTTGTGCGTTAGTATTAATGCTTTTTCCATGGTTTCTGTTTATTGTGCATTAACAACTTTCTTCTCACGAATGAGAATTGCGTGTTCGCCGTTTATCTTTTCCTGAATTATTACCGGATTTTCAAGACTCATTTCATTGGTGAATTCCTGCTCTGAAACCTTTATAACTTCTATCGTTTCATTCGCTCTTGCTTGTGAACTATTAGGGTTCGACATGTTCACTATAACAAGCCCCAGAGCTGTCATTGTAAATATGCCTGTACTGATCAACAGTACTGCTTTCATTGAGATACGCAGCGATATTCGCGACTTCAATCCCGGCTTCTGTTTGTTCTTTGCTGGTTTCACTTTTGATATATTTTTGGTTGTATAGATATACGATTTTAACAACCAAAAGTCGGTTGGGAGTGGGATGGGTTATTACAAGTGTAAGGAAACTCTCTTTTTAGTAAATAACATACCCGTTGTTCGAAATTATTGCCCCTCGACTTCGCTCGGGGATCGTCTTATAAGTGGTAATGTGTGAATTTTTTGCGAAGAAAATTTAACTTCAATTTTAAGGGAATTTTCTTCGCAAAAAATTCACACATATGTGCCCAA
>JAYUWA010000649.1:0-2820 GCA_043753795.1 Bacteroidota bacterium
CTATATTTTTTCATCAAATCAATTGGGTCAGGCGAATTACCGAGTTGCTTCGACATTTTCCTTCCTTGCTTATCACGAACGATACCAGTCAAATACACATTCGAAAATGGCTTCTCCCCCATCCATTCATATCCGGCGATCAACATTCTAGCAACCCAGAAAAATAAAATTTCAGGAGCAGTTACCAGATCGTTCGTCGGATAATAATACTTGATGTCTTTATTACCTTTGTCTTTGAAACCATCAAATACACTTATAGGCCACAGCCATGAAGAGAACCATGTATCTAGTACATCTTCATCCTGACGAAGATCTTTTTCGGCGAATTCAAAATCGGTGAATTGATTCTTGAATAAAGCAATCGCTTCAGGTGCTGTACGTGTCACTACAGTACGACCTTTCGGATCATACCATGCCGGAATCCGTTGCCCCCACCATAACTGTCGAGAGATACACCAATCGTGTACATTCTCCATCCAATGCTTATACGTATTGATGAATTTATCAGGAATCAGTTTTACATTTCCATTCAATACATTTTCCAAAGCAGGCTTGCTGATAGTATCCATTTTAAGGAACCACTGCATAGATAACTTTGGTTCAATTACAGCATCAGTTCGTTCAGAATATCCAACTTTATTTCTGTAGTCTTCAACCTTGGTAACATGTCCGGAAGTTTCAAGATCCTTTACAATTTTTTTACGAACTGCAAAACGGTCTTCGCCAATATAAAACTGAGCAGCAGGGCTCATTGAACCATCGTCGTTAATGGTATCTATGACTTCCAGATTATATTTTACTCCGAGGTTGTAGTCATTTATATCATGTGCAGGAGTAACTTTTAATGCTCCTGTACCGAATTCCATTTCGATATATGTATCGAATACAATTGGCACCGGACGATTCACCATTGGTATAACGGCAAACTTTCCTTTCATCGATGAATAGCGAGGATCATCGGGATGAACACATACGCCTGTATCACCTAAAATAGTTTCAGGACGTACTGTAGCGATCGATATGAATTCCTTTCCAGAATATTTTTTTCCACTTACACTAACCTCCCATGAATTCTCCTCCAAATTCCATTCAGAAGAATTTGATTTTAGTATTGAAGCAAGTACTGCATCAATTATTGCATAGCGAACATATACTAATTTTGAATTTACTTCCTTATGAATTACTTCTTCATCACTGAGCGCAGTCTTTCCTTGCGGATCCCAGTTTACCATTCTTACACCACGATAGATCTGCCCTTTGTTGTACAGATCGATGAATACTTCAATTACAGCATCACTAAGATCATCCTCCATAGTGAAACGGGTTCTGTCCCAATCACAAGAGGCTCCAAGTTTTTTCAACTGGTCAAGAATTATTCCACCGTATTTTTCTTTCCACTCCCATGCATATTTCAAAAAGTCTTCGCGGGAAAGATCTTTCTTATTAATTCCTTTCTCCTTCAACATTGCAACCACTTTTGCCTCAGTTGCAATCGATGCGTGATCAGTTCCCGGAACCCAACAAGCATTTTTTCCTAACATCCTGGCACGACGAATCAGTACATCCTGAATTGTATTATTCAACATGTGACCCATATGCAAAACACCTGTGACATTCGGTGGTGGAATGACGATCGTATAAGGCTCACGCTCATCAGGAACACTCCTGAAAAAGCCGTTTTTCATCCAGTAGGCATACCATTTATCTTCGGTTTGCGAGGGGTCGTAAGTTTTTGGAATTTCGGACATAATATTATTGTGGATTGCTGCAAATTTAACAAAAATGGTATACGAAAACGAGCTTTTTTGTAACATTGCCATTCATTCTTCATTTGTGCCAGACTCAAATCCATTGTCAAAAAAACCACTCCTGCGAATTAGCAGGTTAATCAAACATTTCATTTTTTCACTTGGAATTATTTTTCTCTTGATGTCTATAATTGCATTCACAAGAATCCCTTACGACGTACATCATTGGCTCGGCGATAAAGGAACAAAGTTCCGGTTCTATCCGAATTCAATTGTTATGCTTGGCGGGAGTGGTATGCCTTCAGAATCGAATCTGATTCGACTTTACTATACTGCAGAACTTGCAAAATTCTATAAATATTCCGAAATTATTCTTGCGCATCCAAAAGATTCAACAGTTGCCAAAAGTATGAGGCGATATCTGATAAATGCAGGAATTGATTCAACAAGAATTTCAATGATGCTGAAAGGAACGAATACACGTGAGCAAGCTATGGAGCTAAAAAAATTCAGAACCGGTTTTGAAAATAGTGGTGTTGCAATTGTGACTTCGCCAGAAAACATGTATCGCACGATGCGGGTTTTCCGAAAACTTGATTACACTAAACTTGGCGGAATTTCTTCTTACGAAAATGCAATGCACATTAGTCTGAAGTATAGTCACAAAAAATTAGGCGGTAAAAAATTCGCACCCGATGTTTCCGAGAACATGGGGCTTCGATACAATTACTGGAATTATCTGAAACTAGAGATCACATGCTTGCGGGAGTTTGTGGCGTTGGTTTACTATAAGTTGAATGGATGGATATGAATTAATAATTAGGAGAAATAAAGTGGTTAAAGTGAAAGGACACTATTGTCTGATAAATCATTTTCATTTGAAACTGTGTACCAAACCTGAAGCCCCTCATTTCAATTTTTCTTTTTTTGTTTACCCAAAAAAAGAAACAAAAAAAGGGCCCCACGCGCACCAAATCATTTGAAATCCTTCGATTAACTTGCACATCATTGAATCAACTTTTCAAATGATTTCGCGCAGCGCGTTGACTCCCCGCACAATAACTGTTCTATC
>JAYUWA010000650.1:0-2812 GCA_043753795.1 Bacteroidota bacterium
TCGAGTATATTTTTAGTCGTCATAATTTCGCAGAAAATTATTTTTTATCTTTCTTCTTAAACATTTCTAACATTCTGTCTGTAACAACAAATCCTCCGACAACATTGAGTGTACCGAGAATTACAGCTACAAATCCAAGGCTGAGAAGAAGAGTCTGGTTGGGTTCTGTATTCAACATAACGATGATAGAACCAACAACTACAACACCGTGAATGGCATTGGCTCCTGACATAAGTGGTGTATGAAGAACCGAAGGTACTTTGCCAATTACTTCAACACCCACAAAAATGGATAGGATAAGAACATAAATTTTATCGATATGTTCGCCGATGAAAGAGATGAATTCGTTCATTTTCTAGTTTAAATTTTCCTGGAATTTTATCACTCTCAGGGTAGCTTCTAATACTTCAATCATACTTTTACCTTGATTGATAATCAGGTGACTATTATTAAGATTTACTATTTCGTATTCTAAAGATCTTTCATACCAGTACATGCAATTTTTTGCTTCCTGGATGAACACACATAAGTAATAGTAAAAATCGTTAGGACTTTTACAGGTATGAATTCTTGCTGAAGCTTCTTCAAAAGAAACAACAGAAGAACGTAATTTTTTATTCAGGAAAACGTCGATGTGGTTGTCGTCGGTTTCCAGAGCAGATAGCAAAATCGATTGTGCGAACGATTCTGTCCAGTTTTTAAAATTGAGATCTTTCATGTGTGGGTGAATATCAATCAGGCGTTTACAGCAAAATTTAAAGATGGATGAACCGCTTTGCCTTTGTGTACTATCAATGAGCCTTTGGTAATTTCTTCTTCCATTTCCCATTTGAATCCTTCATTGCTTGCAAGATGGAGAAGAAAGGCTTGTATGTTTTTAGCATATAATTCAGATGCATTCAATGGAAGCAAACTCGGCAGATTCGATTCACCGATTATCGTTACTCCATTTTTCACAACTGTTTTGTTTACTTCACTCATTGTACAATTACCGCCCTGGCCTACAGCCATATCAACGATCACTGAACCCATTTTCATACTCTTAACCATATCATCAGTCACAAGGACAGGAGCTTTTCTTCCAGGAATCAAAGCTGTTGTGATCACTAGATCAGCTTCGGAGATATGTTTTGCAATAAGTGCCTGCTGGTTTTTCAGAAATTCTTCTGAAACTCCTGTTACATATCCACCTTCCAGTTTTACGGAAGAGTCGCCTTTTACTTCAATGAATTTTCCACCTAAAGATTCAACTTGTTCTTTTGTCTCAGGGCGGATATCAGAAACTTCTACGATTGCACCCAGACGTTTTGCTGTTGCAATCGCTTGTAAACCGGCAACACCGGCGCCCATGATCACCACTTTCGACGGTTTGATAGTTCCTGCAGCAGTCATTAATAGAGGAAATATTTTTCCTAAAGCAGCAGCACCGATAAGGACAGCTTTGTAACCTGCAAGGTTAGCTTGCGAACTAAGAACATCCATTTTCTGTGCGCGGGAAATGCGGGGGATAGCATCCATCGAAAATGCGCTGATTCCGGCAGCTTGACATGCTTCAACTAAGGGTTGATTGGTTTGAGCATACATCATGGAAATGAGGATGCTATCATTTTTCATTAAAGCAATTTCAGCGGGATTAGGAGCATTGACTTTTAGAATGACATCAGCATCGCGATAAATTGCAGCGGCATCATCAATAATTTTTGCTCCTGCTTTCTCGTACGCAGAATTGTCGAAGTATGAATTTAAACCGGCATCCTTTTCGATATTTACTTCAAAACCGGCCTTAATCAGGGATTGAGTTACTTCCGGTGTCAATGCCACACGGCGTTCGAAATCATTCTTTTCTTTGGGAACGTTTACTTTCACTTAGACTGTTTTTGCTTGAAAAATATAATTGCGCAAATAAAACAATTAATTTTGGTTTATCATACAATTATCCTGAGCTTCATTTTGATGAAAGGATTATCTTTGCATTACTTATGATGAAATTAACTCAACATACTCTCGACAAGATCGAAGATCTTTTGACAATGGCCGGATATAAAGTCCGTAATGAAAAAGGAAACTTTAAATCAGGCAGTTGTCAGATCGAAAACTCTAAGATAATTGTACTGAACAAGTTTGCTCCCGTGGAAGCAAAAGTTTCATACCTTATCGAAGCAATTCAAGGCCTGAATCTGGATGAATCAACACTCGATGATAAGAACATTAAACTTTTGCAGGAGATACGACAGACGGAGATCAATTTCTCTTCTGCATCTTAATATTTCTGTGTCAATTTCACTATGAAATTTACCTTTTTAGGTACGGGAACTTCTCAGGGAGTTCCGATGATCGGATGTAAATGTGCAATTTGTCTTTCAACAGACTTGAAAGACAAACGTTTACGTACATCATTGATGGTAGAATCGGGTACTGATCGAATAGTAATTGATTCAGGTCCGGATTTCCGTCAGCAAATGCTCAGAGAAAATGTTGACAGTCTCGACGGAATAGTATTTACACATGAACATAAAGATCACATTGCAGGATTGGATGATGTGCGCGCCTTCAATTACTTACATAAAAAACCGATCGACGTTTATGCCAGCATGCAGGTTCAGGAGGCATTACGTCGGGAATTTTTCTACATTTTTAACGGCCACAATTATCCGGGAATTCCGAAGATCAGTCTACATACCATTAATGAACAGTCATTTGTAGCAGGACAAATAGACTTTATGCCAATCCCTGTAATGCACATGCAGTTACCTGTACTGGGTTTCAGGATCGGTGATTTCTCATACATAACAGATGCAAATTTTATTTCCGA
>JAYUWA010000651.1:0-2810 GCA_043753795.1 Bacteroidota bacterium
CCGTGATATGCGAATTTACTGTTGACGTTGAAATTGGTTTCGCTCAAAGTGGCTACGCCGAGACCGGCTTGTGGGCCGAAGTAGAATTGGGCTTTTACAGTTGCTACTAAGAAAGTGAATACAAATACTGCGAGGAATTTTTTCATTGGTTGGGGTTGGTTTGTTCAAAGTTCAAAGTTCAATGTTGGGGAACGCTGATCTTTGATTTGATATTTTGAATTTTTGAAAATGTAATCTATGCTTTTAAAGTTAATGATCGAAATCGAATAACCATTTAACTGCTATTAGTAACTCTGACAAATTTAGGAAATGGATTGTGATGGCAAAATTCAAATTTCACACGGTAGCTAACGTTAGACCAAACAAAAAAACTCAATTTAGCTTTCAATTTAAGCCGCTGACTCTTCAATTTACTTATTGGCTTTAGCCATTATACTATTTATAATCAAGGTTTTGCAGTTCGAACTTTGAACTTTGAACATCGAACTTTGAACTTAAAAAGAATATCTTTGCCCTGAATGAAAAACTACCTGCGCCTGCTGCGCTATGTGAAGTCGTATAAGAGTTATGCTTTTTTGAACATATTCTTCAATATGCTTTCGGTAGTGTTTTCGCTTTTCTCACTGACGATGGTCATTCCGTTTTTGAATGTACTCTTCGGACAGGAAAAGGTTTATGAAAAAGTTGAATGGACGTTTTCAGTAGAGGCTGCACTTACTAACTTCAATTATATCCTGAGTCAATATGTTATTGAACATGGAAAAATTGAAGCACTGACATACATCTGTGTGCTCATCGTGATTTTGTTTTTCCTGAAAAATCTTTTTCGGTATCTGGCAATGTATTTTATTTCACCAATTCGCAACGGTGTTGTGCGCGATCTGAGAAATAAAATGTACAACAAAGTATTATTTCTTCCCCTCACCTACTTTTCCGAAGAACGCAAAGGAGATCTCATGTCACGTATGACAAGCGATGTGCAGGAAATCGAATGGAGTATCATGCAGTCATTGGAAGTGATCTTCCGCGAACCGTTTACTGTTGCTTTGTATCTGGCAACGATGGTGATAATTAGTCCGCAGTTGTCCTTGTTTGTATTTATACTTCTTCCAATAGCAGGATTGCTCATCGGACAAATTGGAAAAAGTCTGCGCCGGACTTCTTCGAAGAGTCAAGCAAAGATGGGAGTTTTACTTTCTGCAATTGAAGAAACGCTTTCAGGTCTGCGAATTGTAAAAGCATTCACAGCAGAATCATTCTTTCAGAAAAAATTCTACAAGCTGAATGATGAATACAGAAGACTCATGATCCGTCTTTATAGAAAACGTGATCTAACTTCTCCGTTAAGTGAATTTTTGGGAGCAGTTGTAATGGTTATCGTGATCTATTTTGGTGGAAAGCTTGTCCTTGATCAGGCAGTGAATCTGGAACCGGGAGTATTTATTTATTTCATTGTGATCTTCTCACAATTGATCCCCCCTGCAAAATCATTCAGCGAAGCATATTCAAATGTTCAGCGCGGACTGGCAAGTGTTGAACGGATCAACAAAATTCTTGACGCAGAAATTACGATCGCGGATAAAGAACATGCTATTCAGCTTACAGATTTCAATCATGCAATCGAATACAGAAATGTTTCTTTCGCATATCACAAAGGCGGATCGGGCTGGGTCTTGAAAAACATTGATCTGAAAATAGAGAAAGGAAAAACGATTGCTTTAGTTGGTCAATCAGGATCAGGAAAGACAACGCTCGTTGATCTGCTTCCACGTTTTTATGATCTCGAGCATGGTGAAATTCTCATCGATGGAGAAAACATCAACTGCTACAAACTGAATGATCTCCGCGGCAACATGGGTATCGTGAATCAGGAAAGTATTTTGTTCAACGATACAATTTTTAACAACATTGCTTTCGGTCTTGACAACATCAGTGTTGCAGATGTAGAGAATGCAGCGAAGATCGCCAATGCGCACGACTTCATTATGCAAATGTCTGAAGGTTATCAGACGAATGTCGGTGACCGCGGTGGCAGATTAAGCGGCGGACAACGTCAACGTATCAGTATTGCCCGCGCCATTCTGAAAAATCCGCCGATACTTATTTTAGACGAAGCAACTTCTGCGCTGGATACAGAAAGCGAACGTTTGGTTCAGGATGCGATCACGAATCTGATGAAGAACAGAACGACGCTGGTTGTTGCGCACAGATTATCTACGATCAAACATGCGGATGAGATCATAGTGATGCAACAAGGCGAGATCATTGAGCGCGGAACGCATTTGCAGTTGTTGGAAAAGTCCGGGGTTTATAAGAAGTTGTATGAATTGCAGGCGTTTGTTTGAGGAAGCTAGAAATTAAAAGAAAAAAGAAAAAAATTGTTTTCATAAGAATTTATCCTTTTTCACAATCCCTTTTTTAATTTGTAATTACAAACTTTTGGACTTTAATTTTTGGTGGTACTTCAATTATTTGAATTTTGGTAATGTGTTTCAATTAAATAATCCATCAATTCACAGGTCGCCCCTGACGGGGCTAATTCGTTATGGGTATGTTTCGTTCTACAAACAGGTCGCCCCTGACAGGGCTATGTTTAGTAAGGATACTGTGGAATTGATATAAGGTATAAATATGCTGAGGTTAAAACAAACACTATAAAATGTAATCGTATGTTAGCCCCAGAGAGGCGACCTGTTTGCAGAAAAAACAATACACCCGATTTCGATAGCCCCGTAGGGCAATGTCATTAAGTTGAGGGATAACTTTCTAGATATCATAGGGATAAAGAACCAATTTCTTGGTTCTTTATG
>JAYUWA010000652.1:0-2802 GCA_043753795.1 Bacteroidota bacterium
AAGTCGAAGGGCGAACGTTTTGAATTTCGAACAACGGGTTGATTAACAGTTTAAGGCCTTAGTGAAATATAATACGGCGAAGCCAGCAATTCACATTTATACTGAAACGAACTGCCGTCTGAAAGTTGTTTTCTGTACATTGAAAAAGTGGTTGCATCGATTATCGTTAAATTACCATTTCTTCCGCTACAAGAAGATACGTGATGTGGTGCAGGACCGTCAGGATCCAGGTTCAGATTTGCAACATAAACAAGTTTTGAATTTTCATCAGCAACTAATCCATGTGGTTGAAAACCGACGTAAATACTATCTGTTTCATAGGTGTCGAGGTCAATTGAATAAACCAATCCTTTTTTATTTACATCAACATAGGCTTCTGTACATGAAATATAGACTTTATTCAATGAAGTCATGATAGTGAATTCTTGCGGATACTCACCGACATTGATGACAGCGAGTAAGCTGTCATTGTTCAGTTGGAACACCCGAACTTCATTGGACTTTTGACAAGAAACCATATATCGAAAACCATCAGGTGTAAGTGTAATTTCATGTGGTGAATAAGGTTGAGTCGGATTGGTAATTACAGGATCCAGTTGAACCTGACTGTCATCAAAAGTTGAAAGATCAATTTTATTAAGCGTATTTCCATTTTGATTTGTGAGGTATAAAAATCTGCCATCAG
Source organism: Bacteroidota bacterium (assembly GCA_043753795.1). Taxonomy (GTDB): domain Bacteria; phylum Bacteroidota; class Bacteroidia; order AKYH767-A; family 2013-40CM-41-45; genus JADKIH01. The sequence goes on from JAYUWA010000652.1 coordinate 686, forward strand.
GAGTAACCATTCCTCCATGTGGAAATAGTGCTGTACGAATAAGATGTGATGCCATTGTATTCAAAGGCACAACTGCATAAAAACCGGCTTGTGTGGCATTGACAAAACCTGTATCGCCCGCATTATTAAATACGAGAGTATTCCAATCACCTGGTCCGATATTTACTTCACCAACAAACTGATCATCGCTAGTACGATATTTCTGCAAAATATCTCCGTTAATAAACACTGCGTACCAGAATTGTCCATCCGGAGAAACACGAACTTGGTGCGGCGATTCAATTAGGTTCGGATTATTTCCAACATCAATATAACGCATGATCACTTTTGTTGCTTCATCAACGACAGCAACTTTATCACAACCTTGCATTACGATATAAAGTTTTTTTCTGTTTGGATCATCAGAGAATTTGACAAAACCACTTTTATCAGGAGCTCCGTTATGAATCCAGTTCAATAGTATTTCATATTCTATTTGTGATAATGCCGGTTGAAGATAAGGCATTGTTGGTAGCAATATCGGTCCTTGAGTGCTATCAGTATTTACCGAGTAAAGCATGTAACTATTATCAGTAGAATAGGGCACCACAGAAGTTCCATTTCTACCGCCATCAAACATTAAATCCCATGTTGAAAAATCAAGTCCACCTGCAATACCACGACTCAACGAATTATGGCAACCGGAAGTAGCACATTTGTTTACTAAAATTTTACCAACCTCTTCAGGAAAATTTGATGCAGCTACAGGATCTATGGGAATTTCAAGTTTGTCATATTTACAACTTGCAAAAAATGTTAGTGTAATTAGAAAGAGTAGTTGTTTCATAGAAATATTTATTCACCTACATTCAATGTAACCGACAATTCATTGTTTATCAGATTTTCTTCCGTCAGATAGATCAGTTTATAGCCTATCACATTAGCTCCCCAGATAGAATCAAATCCGGAAGCATAAATGTAATAGTTTCCGGGAAATAATTGTGTGAAAGAAACTTTTCCATAACCATCCGTTGTCAGACTTTTATCATATACCGTTGAATCTCTTCCAGGAAAAACCAACGTATTTGCTTCCAGATATATTTTTAAATTACTCACATCCCACGAATGATGAACAGCATGAACATTAAACGTGACATTCCCATTCACAACCGATACATCTTTTACTTTCCCACAAGAAAACAAAACCAATACCCCAACCCAAAAAGCAAAATATTTATATCTATTCATTTTCGATTCTTCATCCCAATAGCTATTGGGATTCAGGATTTGTTATTCGTTAAAAGTTATTCAACCACCGCCACACTCACCTTCACCGAATCCACATTCTCATCAATAGTTATCCCAAGTCCACCTGTTACAACAAGACTTATACTCCTGTCATAACCGGAAGCAGTAAGAAAATAATTTCCGCATTTCAGGTTATTGAATACGATAGTGGAGTCACCTGCGTTTCCGATCTTTTGAATATCAAATCCGGATCCGGCATTTATTGCATTGTATTTTACCCAGACAGTATCCGGAAAAACTGAATCACTTGGAATAAGCAAATTGTGATGCCTCAGATCTACAACCAAGGTTGTAGACCCGCCCGGAGCTGCATTACAAACTTCCGGTTCAACAGCTTCTTTCTTTTTACATGCTACTATAGAAATTAAAAGTAAGCCTAAAAAAATTGATTTTTTCAGGCTGTGATTTTTTAACCGCATCTTTTATTCGATTTATAACAAAATTAAACAATTATTTACCCGGAATAGTATGAATTCCGTCATTTCTTACGTCATTTACACACAAATCTCTAATAGTGTTTTCATACTACGCAATTTATAAGCCTTTCGGCATGCTTTCTCAATTTACAAAGGAAGGCGAGCATCAAACTTTAGCGGATCTTTCCGAGAAATTTCCAATTGATGTGTATCCGGTAGGGCGCTTAGATGCGGATAGCGAAGGACTACTTTTATTAACTAATGATAAAAGAGTCAATAGCAGATTGCTTGATCCAACAACCGGACATGAACGTGCGTACTTGGTTCAGGTGGAAGGTGAAATTACCGAAGAAGCATTGGAATTGTTAAGAAGGGGTTTAGAGTTGAGTATTGATGGAAAATCTTTTATTACCC